>JASBVM010000046.1 GCA_029961055.1 Bacillota bacterium | reverse complement strand
GGCCGCCGCGAGCGAGAAGAAGGGGCCCGCGAGGTCGGCCCCAGAAGCGGTACACGGTCGATGACCGCCGCGAGTCGTTCGAGGTCCATCTCCCGCCAGTCCCCCGCGTCACCCTCAGCGAGGACGGTAGCGATGGCCGCGAGGGCGGTCTCTTCGTCGTCGAGCTCATCGGGTGAGGGCGGTCGTCCCGCACAGACAGTTCGGCCCGGACGATCCACGGACGGTCTCGCCCGGGCCGGTCTGGGTCCACGGCACGCCAAGGGGAAAGTCGGACTCGGCCGCTGCGATGCTCAGAGGACGGCTGTCGCGGAGAAGATGGGCGGGAGGAAGTCGGCCACCCGGACGTTCGGCGAGAAGAGGGGCGGCAGGAAGTCCGCCACCCGCGCGGCTGCGCCGAAGTGGCCCGCCAGGAGGGCCAGCCCGGCGGCCGCTGCCAGGACCGCGCACGCCGCCACGATTGCCTTCATGCCCTCACATCCTTTCGGGATGGTCAGGCGCCTTCGCCGAGGGGAAGCGGCTGGTCGAGGGCGGTCAGGAGCCTCACCAGGAGGCGGACCATGGCATGGCCGTCTTCCGGCCGGTCGCGGGCGCCCGCGGCCAGGTGCATGACGGCCTCGATCTCGGCCTGGGCGCCTTCCTCGTCGCCCAGGTGGCGCTTGAAGCGCCAGAGGACGTAGTGGGCCAGCGCGGCCTGGTAGCCGGAGGCCCCCGCGGCCAGCGCCCGCTCCGCCCACTCCCCCGCGGCAGAGGGCTCCCCGCACTCCCAGAGTATGCGGGCGGCTTCCGCCCCGGCCTGTCGCACCCACCATTCGGGGAGATCGCCCCTCCGCTCCAGGTCGGCCAGGATCGGGCGGGCCTCCGCCGCGCGGCCGGCGTCGGCCAGGTAGATCATCACGTTGGTCCGGAGCTCCGGCACCAGATCCTGCTGGCCCGTCGCCTGCGCCACGTCGAGCGCCCGGCGCGCCGTCTCCACCGCCTCCCCCGCCCGTTCCAGCCGGGCCAGGGCCGCCGCCAGCCCCATCAGCGCCTTGGCGGTCTGGCGCCCCGTCAGCGTATGCGCCAGCGCCGCCCGGTAGGAGGCCTCCGCCGGCGCCGCCATGCCCACGCTCAGGAAGGCCAGCCCGATGTCCAGCCATTCCTCCGGGTGCGGCTCCTCGCCCCGCTCCGCCTGGTCCAGCGCCAGGGCGAAGTGCGTGAGCGCCTTCTCCAGCTCCGAGCGGTCGCGGGCCTGGCGGCCGAGGAGGAGCTCGGCCCGGACGAAGAGCCTCTCCAGCCCCTCCCGCCGGGCCAGGTCGGCCTGTTCCCGCGCCAGCCGCTCGGCGGTCGCCGGATCCCCCCAGCGTGCCTCCGCCTCCGCCCAGCGGAGGCCGATCTCCACCCTCTTGGCGACGTCGCGCTGCGCGCGGGCCCGTCGCCTCGCCTCGCGCCACTTGCGCCGCGCCGCCTCCAGCTCCCCCCGCGCGGCAAGCTGGGCGGCGGCCGCCGCCAGCTCCTCCAGCTCCATCCGTTCCCCCTCCATCGAACTTCTCCATGTGCTGCTCTCGTGCGAGGTTCGTTCCTGTCGGCAAACAGGCAGACGACCGTTCCCGGCCTGGGGGTGGTCGACCGTTCGTTGAATCGACTGTAATACGCGTGCCGCATCATGGCATTCCGTTCGGACACGGGTGCCGCGAGAGGCGGAAGCAGGGGAGAAAGAGGACCCCCGCGCGACCGGGCGCACCGGACGACGGCGGGGGCGGCGGGGCGGTCTACGAGGTGGACCGGGTCAGTACCAGAGGACGGCGGCGGCCACCACCGCGCCGGTCTTCTCGACGCGGTGGGAGACGGCCACCGTGCGGATGTCCACCAGCTCCTTCCCGCGGATGGCGAAAGCCTCGCGGACCATGGCCTCGACGCGGCTTCGCGCCTCCTCCTCCCCGCAGTAGCCGGAGAACTCCATGATCACACCGTAGTCGTCCCGGGAGAAACCCAGCGCGATGGCGGCGGAGATCTCCTTCCCCGGCTCCGTCGAGACCAGCGTCCCGTAGGCCGTCGGCGTCAGGGAGCCGGGCGGGATCGGGAATTCCTCTTCGTACGTGCAGCGCGGCGGAAGGATGCTGGAGACCTTGATCAGGTTGAGGTTGCCGATGCCGGCCTGAAGCAGCGCCTTGTCAAAGGCGGTGAGGGGCTGGTCACCCTCGGCGGCGCCAGCGGTCAGCTTGACCCGCTTGGGCGTGGGCAGCAAGCGATCGACCCCCGATCCGGAGAGTGACCCGGGGAGCGCCGCGGCACTTGCACAGGTGGAAGCCCTCGGGCAAGGCCCATCCTGTCCGGGTCCGCGACATTATACCGCTCTCCGTGCGCAGGGGTGCCCGCCCGAACACCGGCGCTTCCCCGGGGGCTCGTCCCCCCGGGCTCGCTCAGGCGTAGGGCGCCAGCGTCTTCAGGATCTCCGCCCGGTCGTGCGAGAAGGCGGTGTCCGAGATGCAGATCTCAAAACCGGCGGGCGGAATGGGAGGAAGCTCCCGGGCATCCGAGGCGTCCAGCGTCACCCAGCGGCGGTCCTCCTCGTACTCCGGCCGGAGCGGGACGCTCTGCGAACGGCGCATCCGGAAGACCCGGACCACCACCACCCAGAGCGCCTGCCCCGGCTCCCAGCCCAGCACCTCGCGCGGATAACGGATCGGGTCGACCACCAGGAAGGGTTCCAGCGCCCGCAGCGCCGCCTCGCTGTCGATGCGGCGGATGTCGCTCACCCGCACCCAGTGCCGCATGGAGACACGGCCGGGGCCGGCGTCCTCCATGGACACCTGGGAGACCAGGAGGTCGCGCAGGCCGGCCGCCAGGAGCTCGTGCCGCTGACCCTCGAAGACCGGATACAGGTAGAAGCGATCCGCCTCGACCCCGCCGGCCTCCCCCTCCTTCACGGCAGGAAGCAGGATCAGCGTCTGGTCGCCGCGGTCGAGCCCGCGGATGACCGTGGCCCAGAGCTTCAACGCCAGCGGGGGCGCTGCCGGCTCCGGAGGCTGTTCGGGCTCCGCCGGGGGAGCCGGCTCCGGAGCCCTTCGGCGCAGGCGGCCAAACAGAGGCACTTCGGTACCCCCCTCATGCTCGTTGCTGGAACATTTCGGGATTCTCGGGCGCATCCCTCCCCCCGCGGGCGGGGAAACTCCCCCGCGGAGGGGTGAGGGGGGGACGCTTGCTGCGCCGGATCCTTGCCGGTCTCGTCCTCATCGTTCTCGCCGGCCTGGCAGCGCTGGCCGCCTACGTGGCGCTGGTCCCACCGCCGCCTCCCCGGATCGTGCGCCCGCCCCTGCTCCTCGACGCCTACGGGCGGGTCATGCCCTCGCCCGCCCAGGCGCCCGCCTACGTCCCGTTCTCACGCATCCCGCCTTCGCTGGTGCAGGCGGTGGTCGACACCGAGGACAGCCGCTTCTGGCACGAGTTCGGCATCGACCCCGTCGGCCTGGCCCGCGCCGCCTGGACCGACCTGCGTGCCGGCCGGATCGTGGAGGGCGGCAGCACCATCACCCAGCAGCTGGCCAAGAACCTCTACCTGACCCCCCGGCGGACGCTGACCAGGAAGCTGCAGGAGCTGGTCCTGGCGCTCCAGCTGGCGCGCTGGTACCCGCGGTCCAAGATCCTGGAGATGTACCTCAACCGCGTCTACCTGGGGTACGGGGCCCGGGGCGTCGGCGCCGCGGCCCAGCTCTACTTCGGGAAGCCTGTCTGGCGCCTGACGCCGGCCGAGTCCGCCATGATCGCCGGCCTGATCCGCGCCCCCGAGCTCGATTCCCCCTACACCGACAGGCAGCGCGCCCTGTCGCGCCGGCGCGAGGTGCTTGACCGGATGGTGGCAGCCGGCCACCTGAGCCGCCGGCAGGCCGAGCAGCTGGCCGCCGAGCCGCTCCGCCTCCGCGGCCTCGGCCGCACCGAGGCCACCGCCTGGTTCGACCAGCTGGTGAGGGAGGAGCTGGCCCGGCGCTACCCGGATCTGGCCCCGGTGGTGGAGGGCGGCGGCTACCGCATCCTCACCACCATGGACCCGGCCCTGCAGAAAGCCGCGGAGCAGGCGGTGGAGCGGGAGCGCCCGGGGAACGTGGGCAAGGGGGTCAGCGGGCCTCCCCAGGCCGCCCTGGTCGCCCTCGACCCGGCGTCGGGCGCGATCCGCGCCGCGGTCGGCGGCGCCGGGCCCGCCGGCGCCCTCGACCACCTCTTCACCCGGCGGCAGACCGGTTCGGCGTTCAAGCCCGTCCTCTACGCGGCGGTGCTGGAGTCGGGCTACACCCTGGCCGACCGCCAGATGTCGACCTACGTCGCCTTTCCCGGGCGCGAGCCCGGCCAGCTCTATGTGCCCCGGAACTACGCGGGCGAAGGCGAGCCGCCCTACCAGAACCGGCCGCTCACCATCCGCGAGGCCATCGCCCAGTCGGACAACGTGGTGGCCGTCCGCTGGGCGGCCGTCGAGGGCGTGGCGCGGATCCGCGAGATGGCGCGCCGCCTGGGCGTGACCAGCCCGCTGGGGGACGACCTGACCATCGCCCTGGGCAGCTCGGCGCTCACCCCGCTGGAGCTCTCCCAGGTCTACGCAGCCCTGGCCAACGGCGGCCGGCGGGTGGTCCCCTTCGCCATCCGCGGCATCGTGGGACCGGACGGCCGCCCCCTCCTCGATGTCCGACCGGAGGCGACGCCGGTTGTCGCGCCGGGCGTCGCCTTCCTCCTGACCCAGGCGATGGAGGACGTGATCCGGAACGGGACCGGCTCCAGCCTCCAGCGCTGGGTGGGCGGGCTCCCCGTGGCGGGCAAGACCGGCACCACCGACCGGAGCGTCGACGCCTGGTTCGCCGGCTACTCCACCAACCTGGTCGCCGTCACCTGGGTCGGTTACGACCGGCCGACGCCCATGCAGGGGGTGGGCGCCACCCTGGCCGGCCCCATCTGGGCCGACTTCATGCAGAAGGCGCTCAGCCTGCACCCGGCCTCGGACTTCGTCCCTCCGCCGGACGTGGAACGGCTGGCCATCTCCGCCGTCGACGGCCTCCTGCCCAATCCCACCTCGCCGGTGACCGAGGAGTGGTTCATCAAGGGGACCGCCCCCCGGACCGTCAGCCCCGCCTGGGGGAGCGCCGGCGGCCGCGGCCCGCTCCCGCCCGAGGGGAAGGGGCCGCGCCCCGGCTCGAATCCCCCGGCGACCGCCACGACCCCGGGTGCGAAGAAGGCCGCCGGGGACCGCGCCTCGCGGCGCCCGCCCGCCGGCGGCTCCTGGCCTCATCTCCACCTTCCTCGCCTCCGGCTGCCCTGAGCCGGGAGGCTCCGGCCGGCCACCCCGGCCGCTCACCGGCGCCGGCGACCTCAGGCGCCCTGGCGCCCCTCCAGGGAGTCCGAGAGGACGTCCTCCGGCTCCAGGCGCACCCGGTCGTCGTCGAACCGTTCGATATAGGCGCCGACGCCGCTCAGCTTCTCCACCAGCGCCTCGTATCCCCGGTCCAGGTACTCCAGGCCGAAGATGCGGGTGGTCCCGTGGGCGATCAACCCGGCCACCACCAGCGCCGCAGAGGAGCGCAGGTCGCTCACCTCGCGCACGTCGGCCCCTTCCAGCCGCTCCACGCCCTGGACCACCGCCGTCCGCTCCTCCACCCGGATCCGCGCCCCCATCCGCCGGAGCTCCGCCGCGTGGTGGAAGCGGTTCTCCCAGATGGTCTCGGTGACCACGCTGGTCCCGTCCGCCACGCTGAGGAGCGCGGTCATGGGCGGCTGCGCGTCCGTGGGGAAGCCGGGGTAGGGGAGCGTCTTCACCTGGGTGGCGCGGGGCCTTCCTTCCGCCCGGATGCGGATCGTCTCGTCCTCCTCCCGGATCTCGCAGCCGGCCTCGCGCAGCTTGGCGGTCACCGGCTCCAGGTGCTGCGGGACCACGTTCTCCAGCAGGACGTCGCCGCCGGTGCCGGCGGTGGCGATCATGTAGGTGGCGGCCTCGATCTCGTCCGGGATGATGGCGTGCTCCGCCCCGTGGAGTTCCTCCACGCCGCGGATCTTGATCACGTCGGTGCCGGCGCCGGTCACGTAGCCGCCCATGGCGTTCAGGAAGTTGGCCACGTCCACCACGTGCGGCTCCCGCGCCGCGTTCTCGAGGACGGTCACGCCGGGCGTCAGGACCGCGGCCAGCATCAGGTTGATGGTGGCGCCGACGCTGACCACGTCCAGGTAGATCCGCGCCCCCTCCAGGCGCGTCGCCCCGACCCGGATGTCGCCGCCGGCCACCGTCGCCGTGGCGCCCAGGGCGGCGAAGCCCTTCAGGTGCTGGTCGATGGGGCGCTGGCCGATGTCGTCCCCGCCGGGAACCGGCGTCACCGCCTCGCCCAGCCGCCCCAGCAGCGCCCCCAGGAAGTAGTACGAGGCGCGCATCCGCTTCCCCAGCGCCGCCGGGACACGCTGGGTGTGGAGCGGCCGCGGGTCGATCCAGAGCGTGTGGGGCGCCGTCCATTTCCAGGAGGCCCCCAGCGCGTCGAGGATCTGGAGGGAGGTGCGGACGTCGGCGATGTCGGGGATGTTGCCCAGCACGCTCGGTCCGCTCGCCATGACGGCGGCGGGGATGACCGCCACGGCCGAGTTCTTCCGTCCGGAGACCGGAATGATCCCCTTCAGCGGGCGATTCCCATGGATCACCAGTCGGCTCACGCGCAACCCACCTTCGTCCGAACTTCCTCCCCCCGCCGGGGAGGGCTGGCCCCGGAGCGGCTCACTTCTCCGTGAGGCCGGTGTAGGCGTTGACGTAGAAGATCGAGCCGTCCGCCAGGCGGATGCGCCAGACCGGTGCCACGTCCCAGCGGTTGGCCTCGTAGACCCGGTAGAGGGGGCTGTAGTAACCCAGCTGGACCTGGCGGACGCGGAGCGGCTGAGCCCGGTTGGCGCCCTGGTCGGCGGCCAGGCGCAGGAGCGCTTCCTCGGCCGGCATGATCGGGCGCGAGGCGCCGCCCCGGCCGCTCACCTCGAGCCAGACGCCTTCCAGATGGGTCACCTCGCCCGCCTGCACCTCCGCCGCCACGTAGCCACCGAAGAGCGGGCGACCGTGGAATACCTCGACATAGTGTACCACCAGCCCGGAGCCCGCCCCGGCCGCCTTTTCGACGCCGTCGAAGGCGACCTCGCCGCCGGGCGGCCAGGCCAGTCGACCGAGGAAGTCGTCCGCGACCCGGCGCGCCTCCGCCGGCGAGGGACCGCTCCCGCTTCCGGCCGGCTCCTCGTAGACCACGGGGCCCTCGCGCAGGACGCTCAACCGGACCTGGGGCGTCTTCCGGTCGATGTAGGTGTAGCTGCCGGGGCTGCCGGGCCAGGGTTCGGCGGTCCAGTGCTCGTTCTGGAAGAGGCGGCGGGCCAGGGCCGCTCCGTCTGCCGGGAGGGCGCGCACGGTCCAGAGGGGAAGCGACGGAGCCTCGGTGGGAAGGTTCGTCTCCAGCAGGACGCCCGCTTCCTGGAGCCGGCGGGAGGCCTCCTCGGGCGAGCCGGTGCCGGCGGCGCTGCCCGGGGGCACCCAGGCCCAGGAGCGCCAGGCTGCCTCCTCGGCTCTCACCTGGACCCACAGGTAGGCGTCCAGGAGGGCGAAGAGGAGGATCAACCAGAGCCGCGCCTTCCCCCAGTCCACGCCCTCACCCCCCGGCTCCGGCCGCCGCCGGGAGGCGGAGCAGCCGGCCGTCGGAGAGGGTGACCAGCCAGACCGGCGAGGCGGGAGCGCCGGGAACGGAGCCGGCACCCTGCCAGGCCGGGGTGGCGTCGGCCAGGCTGGCGCCCGCCGGCACCGCCCCCGCCGCCCGCGCCGCCGCCAGCGCCTCGTCCAGCGGCAGCCAGCGGGGCCGCGGTCCGGTCCCCTCCACCTGCTCCACGTGCCAGGCGACCCGCACCACGGCGCCCGACGGGCTGACCTCCACGTCGATGGCGGCGGCCGGCGGGAGCGTCTGGAACTCCAGGTCCCGCCGCGCCAGGCGGGCCTCTTCCGCCGGCGCCAGCAGGGGCAGGCCATGGAAGCGGCTGGCGAAGGCGAGCTGCCAGCCTCCCCCCTGGGGCAGCGGGCGGGCCGCCAGGAGGACGCTGCCGGCGGGCCAGCCCCCCAGCCGGTCCACCTCCTGGACGGCCGCCAGGATGGCCTGGCCGAGCCCGCGGTCGGGGCCGCCGGCGGAGCTCGGCCGCTCCAGGACGAAGCCGCCGCCCCTGGGGAAGCGGAGCGTGGACTGGCCGTCGGTGAAGAGCACCTCGCCACCCACCAGCTCCACCCGGCGGACCAGGGCCATGTCGCCGAAGACCGCCCGCCCCAGCGCCTCCGGGTCGGGCTGCACCTCGCCCAGGCGGGGCGCCGGCGGACCGGCGGCCGGCCCTCCCGCGCCCTCCGGGCCGCTGCCGCCGGTCACGACCGCCGTGCCCAGGAAGTCCGGCTGGGCGGAGAGGCCCGCCGGCAGGCGGGCCGGCTCGAGCGGCGCCGCCTCGGCCAGGGCCGCCTTGAAGGCGGCCGCCCAGGCGACGGCCGCCTCCCCGGAGGGCAGGGCGACGCTCCGCCACCCGCTGGCGTCGCCTGCGGCCAGCTGCAGCGAAGGCCCCTCCGCCCCGCCGCCGGCGCTTCCCGAGGCGGAGAGGAGGAGCCGGTCCACGCTGGGTCCGCCGGAAGGGAGGGAGGCGGGCGGGGCCGCGCCCGCTTCCTCGGACTTCCAGAGAGCCCGCCAGCTGCCCCAGGGGAGGGGGGCCGGCAGGAGGATCTCCACGGCCGCGCCGGGGGTGTGTCCCAGGAGCGCCTCGGGCATCCGCTCGGGCGCGCGCTGCAGCTCCGCCTCCCCCACCGTGGCGGCCAGGCGGGCGCTGGCCCGCCAGAGGGTCTCCGACGCCGGCGAGCCGGGATCGGGCAGGCGGAGCCAGCCGGCATCGCCCCGGAGGAGCAGCCGGACGGGGCGCAGCACCTCGCCCGGCCGGAGGTTGGAGACGGCGCCCGGCGCCGTGTAGGTGGGCCGCGGGTTCTCGCCCGAGGCCGGCAGCCTCCAGAGCTGCGCGTTCAGCCCGAAGGCCAGGATCACGAGCGCGGCGAGAAGGAAGTTGGCCACCCACCCCAGCAGCCGCTCCCTCATGGCGCGCCCCCCTCTCCCTCGGGCACCCGCTCCAGGGCCGGCAGCTCCACCTCCACCACCGTGCCCTCGCCGGGCCGGCTGCGGATGGAGACGCGGCCGCCGTAGCCCTCCACCACCTCGCGGACGATGGCCAGACCCAGCCCCGTCCCGCCCATCTGGCGCGAGCGCGCCTTCTCCACCCGGTAGAAGCGCTCGAAGACGCGGGGCAGATCCTTTTCCGGGATGCCCACGCCCGTGTCGCGGACCGCCAGCCGGAGCCAGCGCCCGGGCTGCCCCTGTGCGGCGGAGGCGACCACCTCCACCTGACCGCCGCCGGGCGTGTAGTTGAGCGCGTTTTCCACCAGATTGGCCAGCACCTGCTCCAGCCGGTCGGGGTTGGCCAGGACGGGAGGGGCGCCTTCGTTGCGCAGCTCGAGGCGGATGGCGCGGGAGCGGGCCAGGGGCAGGAAGCGCTGGCGCATGGCGAGGAGCAGCTCGTCGGGGTAGACCGTCTCCGCGGGCCCCAGCGGCGCGCCCGACTCGATCTGGGAGAGGTCCAGGAGGTCGTTGACCAGCCGGATCATCCGCTCCGTCTCCCCCAGGACCACGGCGAGGAAGCGGGGAACCACCTCCGGCTTCCTCCACGCCCCGTCCAGGAGCGTCTCCACGTAGCTCTTGATGGTGGTGAGCGGCGTCTTCAGCTCGTGGGAGGCGTTGGCGACGAACTCCTTCCTCATGGTGTCCAGGCGCTGGCGCTCGGTCACGTCGTGGAGGACGGCGACCACGCCGCCGGGCTCGCCGCCGGGGCCGCGCAGGGTCGCCAGGCGCGCCTCGTACAGGCGGGAGCCCAGCTCCACCAGCGCTGCCTCGGGCATCGACCCGTCGCCGCGCCCGGCCAGGACCTCGCGCAGGAGATCGCCCGCCTCCTCGCCGGCGAGCGCCTCCCTGGCCGCCGGGTTGACCAGGATCGTCCGCCCGCGGCGATCCAGGACGACGACGCCGTCGGCCATGTGGCTGAGGATCGCCTCGGCCTGCCCCTTCTCCCGCGCCAGCTCGGCGATGGTCTGCGCCAGCCGCTCCGCCATCCGGTTGAAGGCGGTCGCCAGCTCGCCCACCTCGTCGTGGGAGCGGACCTGGATCCGTTCCTCCAGGCGGCCCTCCGCCAGCCGCCGCGCATGGTGCGTCAGCTCGCGGATCGGCCCGGTGATGGGCCTCGCCATCAGCGCGCTGAGGAAGGCGGCCACCGCGGCCGCCAGCGCGGTCGCCCACATCAGCGCCGCGCGCACGCGACCCAGGGTGGCGTCGACGTCGCCCAGCGAGCCGGTCAGGTAGACGGCCCCCAGCCGGCCGCCCCGGCCCGCCTCGGTCACGGGCCAACCCACGTACACCTTCCGGCTGCCGCTCTGCGGGTCGACGTGGATGCGGACCACCCGCCGCCCGGCCAGCGCCTCGTGCACCTCGGGCACGCCGGCGAGTCGCGTGCCCACCTCGGCCGGCGCGGGCGCCGTCGAGACCGCCGAGACGACGCGGCCCGAGCGGTCCACCACCGCCATCTCCAGCCCCCGCTCCTGCCACTGGGCGAGGATGGCGTCCAGCGCCCCCGGCCTGCCGGCAGCCAGGAGCGGCGCCGCCAGCCGCGAGACCGTCTCCGCCGTCCCGCTCAGGCGGCGCTCGTAGGCGTCGATGCTGTACGTCTCCAGGGAGCGGAGCAGGTAGGCGCTGATAAAGAGCATGGAGAACGCGATCAGCGCCAGGAAGATGACCACCATCCGGAACTGGAGCGAGTCGGTGATGGCGCGGAGTCGTCCCGGCAGGCTCCGGCTCATGGGCGCTGGGTGGGACGGCCGGTGACGCTCCCGTCCGGCTTCTCCCGGACCTCTCCGTCCGCCCGGTCCGCGCCCTCTCCCGGCGCGCCGGGCTCCTGCAGCAGATAACCCGCCCCCCGCCGGGTCAGAAGGTAGCGGGGCCGGGACGGATCCGGCTCGATCTTCTCCCTCAGGCGCCGGACCGTCACGTCCACCGTCCGCAGATCGCCCGGGTACTCGTAGCCCCAGACCTCGCGCAGCAGCTCGTCGCGCTGGAAGAGGCGCCCCGGCCGGAGCGCCAGGAACTCCAGGAGCTCGTACTCGCGGGCGGTCAGGGAGACGGGGCGACCCTGCCGCAGCACCTCCCGCCGCGCCATATGGATCTCCAGTTCCCCCACGCGCAGGGGCTCGCCGGTCAGCGACTCGGGGCGCGCCTGGCGGCGGCGCAGGATGGCGCGCACGCGCGCCACCAGTTCGCGAGGGCTGAAGGGCTTGGTCACGTAGTCGTCGGCTCCCATCTCCAGCCCGCGGACCTTGTCCTCCTCGGAATCCTTGGCCGTGAGCATCAGGATGGGGATCTCGCTGCGCGCCCGGACGGCCTTGCAGACCGCGTACCCGTCGAGCAGCGGAAGCATCAGGTCGAGCACGAGCAGGTCGGGGCGCGCCGCCTCCACCTCGCGCAGCGCCCGCTCCCCGTCGGGCGCGACCCGCACCTCGTAACCCGCTTCCTCCAGGTTGAACCGGATGATGTCGGCGATCGCCGTCTCGTCCTCCACCACGAGGATGGAGGCCAACTCCGGTCACCTCCGGTCTGCCTCCTTCGCCCGCCGGACAACCTCTTCCTGCCGTGTGCCAAAGCGGCGGCGCGCCCCTGCGGCGGGAGGCGCGGCCGACCTGCCCTGCCACCGATTCCCTCTCCTCCCCCCGCGCGTTCCGCCGCGCCCGCGCATACCCATGGTCACAAACCGACCACGTCCAGGAGGGGATTGGCATGGCGGGAGGAGCCCTTCTTCGCAGCGCGACGCAGGAGGCCGAGCCCAGGCCGCTTCCCCGTCGGGCGTCGCGACGGGGACGGGCAGGTTACCGCGCGGAAGGAAAAGCGGGGCAAGCGTGGAATAGATCGACCCGTGCGGTTGGTGACGATCACCTAGTAACTGGTAACGTGATCTCTTTGCGGTTCGCTGAACCGCTCGGGTCCGAACGTCTCTGGCCACCGGGAGGAAGGGATCGCAGCAGGGTAGAGAGCCAATCCAACCAACAGGAGGCATCGTCCATGGTCCGGTCGCCCAGCGAGGGCGGCGGCTGGAGAGCGCGGATCGCCCAGTCTGCGCTTTCCATAGCCGTGGTGGGTGTGTTGACGACCACCGTCATCCACCTCCAGCCGCCCTATGCGGCAGAAGCCGCACCACCCCGGGCGCTCGAAACCGTCGCCAGTGCCACGGAGCGGAACCTCCACGACGTCCTCGAGCAGAGGGCTCCGGTTCCGATCCAGAAGCCTGCGAGCACGGTTGCCAAGCAGGAGAGTCCTGCCGTGGCACCGGCGAAGGTTCGGCCCCAGTTGATCCGTTACGTCGTCCAACCCGGTGACACCCTGTGGGAGCTCGCTTCCAAGACCGGGACCGACGTCGTCAGCATCGCCTCGGCCAACGGCCTGAGCGAGGATGCGGTCCTCCATCCGGGGGACACGCTGCTCCTCCCCAACTTCACCGGGGCGGTGGCCATCGTCCAGGCGGGTGACACGCTGAACGGTCTGGCTGCACGCTACCACGTGGACGTCGCCGCCATCTCCCAGGCCAATCCGGAGGTGGCGCAGGGGCTCAGGCCAGGCATGCGCATCCTGATCCCCGGGGGGCGCGCCACCTTCGTCGCCGCCGCCAGCCAGAGGGCGAGCGTCCGGAACGCCACGCGCAGCGTCGCCTCCTCCGTCCGGCAGGCGGTGCAGAGCTGGGCCGCCTTCACCCTGCGGCTGCCCTACCCGGGCCCCGTCACCTCGCCCTTCGGCCCGCGGGCGCGGGACTTCCACAACGGCGTCGACATCGGCGCCCCCTACGGCGCGGCCATCCGCGCGGCGGGGCCGGGCGTGGTCATCTTCGCCGGCTGGGAGAGCGGCTACGGGGAGCTGATCGCCATCCGCCACCCCAACGGCGTCATCACCCGCTACGCCCATGCCAGCCGCATCCTGGTCCATGCGGGGCAACAGGTGAGCGGCGGCCAGGTGATCGGTCGCGTCGGCGAGTCCGGTGTCGCCACGGGACCTCACGTCCACTTCGAGGTGATCGTCGGCGGCCGCTTCGTCAACCCCATGACCGTGGTCGGCGGCTGACCGGCGGCTGGCCACAGGGAGAGAGGGAGGGGTGGGCCTGAGGCAGGCCCACCCCTCTCTTCTTCGCGCTCCGCCCGCTCCGTCCCGTCGCCCATGGGCGCGGGCGCCCGCCTATCCCGGCCGGACCAGCGCCTCCCAGAGCTCCCGCGGTGGCGGGGGTTCGAGCCATCGCCGCCCCCCGGCCACCAGGGTGGGTACGGTTCGGATCCCCTCCTGCCGGGCGGCCTCGGGGAACTCGGTGGCCACGATCACCGCCAGGCTGAGGCCGGGCAGGGCGAGCACCATGCCCAGTGCCAGGCGGACCGTCCGGGCGCAGCGGCTGCAGGTCGGGCTGACCCAGATCCGGACCTCCTGGCCGGGACCGTCGCGCTCCGCCGGGGCCCGCGACTCCGCGCCGGCCTCCCCGGGGCCCGGTCCGGCTTCCTCCTCGCCGGAGGCGAGGGCGGCCAGCGCCTCCACCAGCTCCAGCCGCACGAAGCCGGCCGGATAGCCGGCGAAGCGGATCCAACCCCCTCCGGGCGCGCCGCGCCGGAGGCGGATCTCCGGCCGTCCGAGGGGCGGCGGCTCGCCCGCCCCCTCCGGCGAGTCCTCCTCCCGCACCACCTCCAGCCCCGGCGCCAGTGACGCCAGCTCGGCCAGCAGGGGGCCCACCGGCAGGCCGGTCTCACCGTCCCCGTCGGCCTCCCAGTAATGGAGGCGGACGGGCCGGCGCACGCTGCGCAGGGCCGGTGCCAGCAGCTCCCGCTCGGAGCGCGGCAGCGCTTCGCCTCTGTCAAGCCGGCTTTCTGTCGGGCAGTCGACGTTCGCTCCAGGTCGCCTCCTCTCGCTGGGGATCAGGAACCGGTCAGGGCGCGCTCTGCTCCCCGTCCAGAGACTCCCCCGGCGGCGCCATCGCCTCGCGGACGGGCGCGGGCGACTTGCCCCCCTCTTCCTCCCAGACGTAGCGCTGGCCGCGGAGCATCGAGGCGACCGCCGCCACGAGGGACATCCCCACCGAGATGAGGAAGGCGACGCGAAGGCTCTCCAGGAACGGTGCCGCCACCAGGTTGGCGAAGAAGCGCTCGCTCAGCAGCGTTCGCGCCGTCGCCCCCGGAAGCGCGTGGAGAAGGGCCGGAGGCAGGAGCATGCCCAGCGGGTTGTAACCCAGGATGGCCGAGAAGAGCGCCGCCAGCGGCGGGATGCCGACCAGCCCGGTCACCACCGGGCCGGGCAGGTGGAGTCCGGCCACGCCCGCCCGCATCGCCTCGGGCAGTCGGCTGCCAAGGCCGGAGATGACGATGGTGAAGAAGACCGCCATGCTCATCATCTGGCCCGCGTTCTGGAAGGTGGAGCGCATCCCCGAGGCGACGCCCCGGTGCTCGGGGGGCACGGCGTTCATGATCGAGCTCGAGTTGGGCGAGGCGAAGAGCCCCATGCCCACGCCCATCAGGAAGATGTAGAAGGCGAAGAGCGGGTAGCTGAAGTCGGCCGGCAGCGTGGTCAGGAGCCAGAAGCCGAGGGCGCTGAGCAACATCCCTCCGGTGGCGAACAGGCGCGCCCCGTGGCGGTCGGAGAGGGCGCCGCTCAGCGGCCCGGCCAGCACGAAGCCGAGCATCATGGGGATCGTGTCGATGCCCGCCCGGAGCGGCGTCTGGTCGAACGGGACGCCGTGGAGCGGCAGCCAGACGCCCTGCAGCCAGATGATCAGCATGAACTGGAGCCCGCCCCGCGCCAGCGAGGCGAGGAAGCCCGACACGTTCCCGGCGGCGAAGGCGCGGTTGCGGAAGAGGTCGAGCCGGAACATGGGATGGGGGACGCGGCCCTCGATCCAGACGAAGAGGGCCAGCAGGAGCACCCCGGCCGCGAGGCCGGCGCGGATCAGGGGGTTCCCCCAACCCATGGAGGCGCCGCCGTACGGCATCAGCCCCTCGGTCAGCGCCACCAGGATCGCCGTCAGGCCGGCGGCGAAGGTGACGTTGCCCCAGAGGTCGAGCGGCTGCGGCTTCCGCTCGCCGATCTCCCGCAGGGCGACGTACGCCCAGACCGTGCCGGCCAGGCCGATGGGCACGCTGACCAGGAAGACCCAGCGCCAGTTGACGGCCGCCAGGACGCCGCCCAGCACCAGGCCGGCGATGGAGCCCACCGTGCCGGCGATCTGGTTGATCCCCAGCGCCAAACCCCGCTGGTCGGGCGGGAAGGCGTCGGTCAGGATGGCGGCGCTGTTGGCGAAGAGGAAGGCGCCGCCGACGCCCTGGATCATGCGGAAGACGATCAGCTGGATCTCGCCGGCCGCCCCCCTACCCCATGTGAGCGAGGCGAGGATCGCGCCGGCCGTGAAGATCAGAAAGCCGAGGTTGTAGAGCCGGACCCGGCCGTACCCGTCCGAGATGCGGCCGAAGGTGACCAGCAGGATGGTCGTGGCCAGCTGGTATCCCATCAGGACCCAGAGCAGCATCCCCGTCTGCCCCGGGGCCATGGGGTCGACCCCGATCCCCCGGAAGATCATGGGCAGGGAGATCATGACGATGGTCGCGTTGATGCTGGCCATCAACACACCCAGGGTGGTGTTGGAGAGGGCCACCCACTTGTAGGCCATACCCCGCAGCGGCCGACGACCATCCGCCCTTGCGACGGACTGCGCCAATCGGGCGTCCCTCCCTTCCTGTTGCCACCGCGACCATTATATCTAGAGCATCAAAGCATCCGCCCCGGGCCCTCCGGAGCGATACAATGGGGTGTGTCCAGACAGGTCTCCCGCCATGTCCACGCTCCCGTCGTCCTGGGGGCGGCGACCCTGCTCCTCTTCGCGGCGCTCGCCCTCGCCAAGCTCTGGCAGTGGCGCCACTGGCTGATCACCGCCTACGACGCCGGCATCTACTACCAGGCGCTCTGGCTCATCTCGCACGGGCAGATCAACGCCTACAACTTCCTGACCTCCCAGCCGAACCTGGCCGACGCGACCCAGTGGATCCTGATCCCTGTGGCCTTCCTGACGCGGCTGGCCGGCCCGCTCTTCCCGCTGCTCCTCCAGGCGGCGTCGGTGGCGCTCCTGGCAGCGGCGCTCGCCGTCTACGCCCGGGACCGGGACCTCGGGCCGGCCGCGGCGCTCCTCCTCTTCCTCGTCGCCGCCGCCCACCCCGCCGTGCTGGGGACGCACCTCCTGGACTGGCACCCCGACACGCTGGGCGCCGCGGCGCTGGCCTGGGCCATGGTCTTCCAAGGGCGCGGGCGCACCCCGGTCTTCGTCCTCTTCCTGGTGCTGGCGCTGGCGACGAAGAACCAGGCTGCGGTGCCGGTGGCCGGCTACGGTCTCGGGCTGCTGGGAAAGGCGCTGCTGGCAGGCGGCGGCAACGGCGGGAAGGTGCGCGCGCGCCTCCTCCGGGAGGGCGCCTGGGCGCTGGGCCTGAGCCTCCTCTTCCTGGCCGGGGACGAGTGGGCGACGACGGCGCTCCTGGGCGGGCGCAACCTGAATGTCGCCGCCGATTACGCCTCGCTGGGCGGCTCCGTCACCGCCGTCCTGGGGACGCTGCTCCGGCACCCCGAGGTCCTGGCGCAGCGGGTCGCCCTCCACCTCGACTACTGGCGGGCGATGCTGGAGCCGCTGGCCTATCTCCCGCTCCTGGCCCCGCTCAGCGCCCTGTCCGGCCTGGCCACCCTGCTCGCCAACAGCCTGGCCGACCAGCCCTCGCTGACGGTGCCCTTCAACCAGTACGCGCTCTGGGCCGCCCCCGGCCTTCTCGCGGCCGCCGTCGACACCCTGGCCCGCCTCCGCCGGCTCCGCCTCGGCCGCCGGCGAGGAAGCGCGACCGCCCGCGGCGCCCTCCCCCGGTGGCGCCAGGCTGTCGCCGCGCTCCTTCTCCTCCTCGTCGCCGGGCTCTCGGCCGGTTGGCTGCTCCGGTCCACCTGGCCGAACGAGGCCTGGCGCCTCACCCCGCCGGCCGTCGAGGCGGAGCTGGAAGCGGCGGCGCGCCGGATCCCGCCGGGCGCGGCCGTCTACGGCGAGAACGGCACCTTCGCCCGCGTTGCCTGGCGCCGGTACGGCGGCTCCTGGCCCTATACCGACTTCCGGAGCTTCGCGGCCGCGGTGCCGCCCGGGGTGCCGATCTATCTCTTCCTGGCGCCGGACCGGGCCTTCGCGGGCATGGCCACCGACCGGGAGCGGGATCTGGCGGCCCGGCTGGAGGCGGCGGGGGCGCGCAGGGTCTACGACGCCCGCGGTGTCTTCGTCCTCTATGTCCCGCGGGAGGCCGCGGCCGCGGAGGCCCCCGCGGCGGCTGGCGGCGGGGGCGGCTAGGCCGGGCTATGCGGGGTCGCCGGCGGCGAGCCGGACCAGCGCGCCCAGGTCGTCGTAGCCGTAGGCCAGCTCGGGCAGCTCCGCACCGCCGATGGAGACGTACGCCCGCGCCACCTCACGCCCGCCGAGGCGCTCGTAGAAAGCCCGCGACGGGTTGTCCGCCAGCATCCAGACGCAGGGGTGGACGTGCCCGGAACGGGCGAGGTCGGCCGCGACCCGGCCGAGGAGCCGGCGGCCGGTGCCCCGCCTCTGGACCTCGGGCAGGAGGTCGATGGCATGGAGCTCGCCCGTATGCCCGGGCACGGCCTGGCGAACCGGACCGCCCGCGGCGAAGCCGACGATCTGCGCCTCCGCCTCCCCGGAGACCGCCACATGGACGGAATGGCCGCCATCGGCAAGCCGCTCCCGCCACCGCTTCCGCCCCCATGGCCTGGCGCCCCGATGGTAAAACGCGAAGGGCGCCGGCAGACCGGCCGCCGGCGCCTTTCCCTCCCGGGCCCGGTCGGCGCGTGCCCGCCCGGACCAAGCCCGGAACCCCTCGACCCTCTGGAGCTGGAGGTGGGACTCGAACCCACGGCCTGCGGTTTACGAAACCGCTGCTCTGCCGGCTGAGCTACTCCAGCAAATCCCACGGGTCCGCCGGCCCTTACACGAATGTGTCCGGTGACAGGCGCGCTGTCGCCGGACCGGGCCAGGCGGAAAACCGTTGACGGCTGTACCGTCTGGAAAAGCTGGAGCGAGAGACGGGACTCGAACCCGCGACCCTCGGCTTGGGAAGCCGATGTTCTACCAACTGAACTACTCTCGCCCGGTGTGTGGTAGTATAGCGCAGCCCCGCGAGGCGCAGCAAGCACCCAGCCCAGCGGACGCCGGTGCCGGCTGCCGCGACCGCTCCGCCTCCGCTTCGCGGGCAGTCGTGACGCAGTGTCCCGTCGCCATCGCTCCGGACTGTGAGGAGGGGACAGGTTGCCCTCGACCCTGCCTGCCGACCCCACGAAGTGGCCGTTCTGGATCCAGATCGTCCTGCTGCTCATCCTCACCTACGGCTTCTACGCCGCCGGCTTCCGCCTGGCGAGGCGCTTCCCGCCGGAGCGGTACCTGTTCCAGTCGTGGTACCTCAACCTGGCCGTCATCGCCATCGGCCTCTGGGCCATCGTCCTGGGCATCACCATGGCCCTGCCCCCGCTGGGGCAGAAGTGGGCGTCCATGTTCGGACCGGCGCTCGCCTTCGGCCTGGCCTACGGCATCATCCAGACCCAGATGCCGCGACCGCAGCCGCGACCGCGCCCCCGCCCCAGCGGCGCGCCCGCCCGCACCCGGGGGGGCCAGCCCGACGATTCCCTGCGCCCGGTCGGGGCCGGACGGACGGCCTGGACGGGGCGGCCGCGCAAGAAGCGCCGCCCGGGGCCCTCTCGCTGAACCCGAAGGCCCGGAAGCGCCGCTCCCGGGGGCGGTATACCCTTCCTGCTCCCGCCGCGTGCATCCCTCTCCGGCCGGCCGGGTGCAGGCGGGGCGCAGGGGGCAACCCCGGCAGACGGCCGGGCGGCTCTCTCTCCCGGCCTCGTCATGACCTTGCCGCTGCCGCTGGGAGCGGAGGTGAAGGCGCTCCAGCTCCCGCAGGGCCAGTTCCACCCAGGCCGTCTCGGCGCCCAGGCGCGCGGCCAGCTCGGGCGGGGTGAGGCCCGGCCAGGCGGCAGCCGCCTGGGCCACTTCGCGCAGCGTCAGGCGAGGGCCCGGTCGGGCGGCGGTCGCGTCGAAGCTCACAGCGCCCACCCCGCCAGTGCGCCGAGCTGCTCGATCAGCGCGCCGGTCAGCCCGGCCACGCCCAGCGAGAGCAGGACCGAAAAGGCGGCCCAGCGGGCACTCCCCGTCTCCTCCCGGAGCGTCACCACCGTCGCCAGGCAGGGCGTGTACAGCATGTACATGGCCAGAAAGGCGAAGCCGACCAGCGGGCTGACCGAGGAAGCCAGCGCCGCCACCGGGCCGCCCGCCCCCGCGCTCCCGTAGAGGATGGCCAGCGTCCCCAGCGTCGTCTCCTTGGCCACGAAGCCCGAGAGCAGCGCCAGCACCAGCCGCCCGTCCAGGTGCCAGGGCGCGCCCAGGATGCCGACCGCCCCGGCCAGCCGGGCGGCGTAACTCTGCGCGGGCGCCGCCCCCGCCGGCAGCGCGCTCAGGGCCCAGAGCGCCAGCGTCGCCCAGAGCAGGTAGCGCCAGATGCGGCTGACGAAGGCGCGGACATGGTGGAGCGCCGGCAGCACCGCGTTCCGCCAAGTCGGCACGTGGTACGGAGGAAGCTCCATCACCAGCGGGGCTTCCTCGCGCGGGAGGAGGGTGCGGCGCAGGAGCGCGGTCACCGCCGCCACCACACCCAGGCTGAGGAGCATCAGCCCTCCGAAGGCGAGCGCGCCCCTCGCGCCCGGGAAGAAGGCCGCGGTCAGCACCAGCAGCACGCCCAGGCGCGCGTTGCAGGGCAGGAAGGGGATGACCAGCTCGTGGGCGATCCGGTCGCGGGCGTTCTCGAGCACGCGGGTGGCGGTGAGCGCCGGCACATTGCAGCCGTAGGCCGTGGCCATGGCGAAGAAGCCCTTCCCGTGGAGCCCGATCGCCTCCATCAGCCGGTCGACCAGAACCGCCGCGCGCGCCATGTAGCCCGAGTCCTGGAGCGCCTCCTGGAGGATGTAGAAGAGCACCAGATAGGGGACGAAGGCCAGGACCGCGCCCACCCCGCCCAGGAGGCCGTCGCGCAGGAAGCCGCCCAGCCAGGTCGGACCTCCCGCCGCCGCCACCCCCCGCGCGGCCCAATCCCCCAGCCGGCCCAGGGCCTCGCCCACCGCCTCCGAGAGCGGCGCCGAGGCGACGAACGCGATCTCGAAGACGCCGCCCAGCACCGCCGCCAGCAAGACGTATCCCAGGACCGGGTGGAGCGCCCAGCGGTCGATCCGCTCGCTGGGCGTGGGCTCGCGGCGCACCCGCCGCACGGCTGCCGCCGCGACCTCCTGGACCCGCAGGAAGCGCTCCTCCGCCCGCGCGAAGGCCTCCTCGTCCGAGAGCTCCTCCCCCGCCTCCCCCCGCGCGCGCGACCGCCCCCCCGCCGCGCCGCCCGCGGCGCCGTCGCCGGCGCGGCGGAGCTCCCGCCAGGCGGCCTCGGCCTGCGCCACCAGCTCGCCCACGCCCTCGCCGCTGCGGGCCACCACCGGCACCACGGGCAGGCCCAGCGCCTCCGAGAGCGCGGCCGGGTCGACCTCCTGCCCCTCCGCGCGGGCCACGTCCAGCATGTTCAGCGCCACCACCACGGCGGGCGCCACCTCGGCCACCTCCAGCACGAGCGAGAGGCTCCGCTCGAGCCGGGCGGCGTCCGCCACCACCAGCACCACCGCCCGCCCGGCCTCTTCCAGCACCGCCTGGCGAGCGATCGACTCCTCCTCCGACAGCGCATCCAGGGAGTAGATGCCGGGCAGGTCGACCAGTTCCACCGGACGACCGCCGGCCGCCAGCCTGCCGGTCCCCTTCTCCACGGTGCTCCCCGGCCAGTTGGCCACCTCCCGCCGGCCGCCGGTGAGACGGTTGAAGAGGGTGGTCTTGCCCGCGTTGGGGTTGCCGACGAGGAGCCACCGTTCCGGCTCCGGCGGCCGGCGCCCGATGCGCGACTCGCGTGCACGGGTCGCCGTCGCCGTCCGGTCCGCGCCTTCCGATCCACAGGTGGGGCAGCTCATGGCTCGTCCACCCCGACGCCGTCGGGAGCAGGCGGGAGAGGGGCGGCTCCCGCCGTCGCCTCCTCCACGTTGACCGCCACACGCACCATGGCCGCGTCACGCCGCCGCAGGGCCGTCAGAGCGCCCCGGATCTCCAGCAGCAGAGGTCCTCCCAGGGGCATGCCGCCCCGGCAGCGGGCCACCGCGCCGGGGACGATGCCCAGGGCCGCCAGCCTCCGGCGCAACGCCGGGCCTCCCTGCACGCCGACAACCCGAGCCTCTTCTCCCCCGGCCAGGCCGGCCAGCGACCGGCTCCCCTCCGCCCGCGATCGCTCCTGCGGGCGCGTCGGCGGGGCCGTCCCGTCCTCCGCGCCGCGCCGGACCCATGTCTCGCTCCTCCGGTCGCCGCCTCTTCCTTGCGACCGGGCCCACGTCCTTCCGAAACGGGCCAAGTCTCCTCGCGCTCCAATGAGAACGACTCGCATTCACTGCGACTAGAACGATATTGGTTCTCAGGACAGGGGTCGATCACCCGGACGGATGATCTTCGGGCGCTGAGAACCGGTTTCTTCGGACCACCTAACAAGCGAGGAGGGGGTGGAAGGTGGCCGAGACGGGCTCGGCCCTCTTCCTGGACAGCTCGTCCAGGAAGCTCTCCCGGAAGGCCCTCCGTGCCAGGGGGAGGGCATGCCCGGGAACGGCGTTCGTTCAGGCGGCGGCGGAGTCGGTGGCCGCCGTGCGGAGGCGCTCGAGAAGCTCCTCGTCGGAAAGGAGGTCGGCCACGACGTCGCGGACGTGGACGGGCAGGACAGGGTCACTCGCGCCCGCCACCCGCTCGAAAAGGGCCCTGGCCGCGGCAGGCTCCAGCACGAAGGGGTCGGACCAGTACGCCTGCTCGGGCTCTTCCAAGACGTGGTGTCCATGCGGCGACGGGCTGGACCAGATCAGCGCTCCGACGAAATACCTGTGCTGGCCGGCCTCCGCCTGGCTCAGGCGGGCCAGAGCGTAGTGCAGGTGGGCGTGCCTGCCGTTCAGCACCAGGAGCCGCGCCCGGTCTGCCACGATGCGGATGCTCAGCTCCAGGGAGGCCTCGGCTGCGGAGCCCCGCCCTGAAACCTCGGCGGCTGGCGTCGGGGTTTCCACGGTAGGATCATCCTTCCTCTCGCCCTGCAAGGGGGCGGTGGTGTGGTGCGGTTGCACTCCATTGCGCACAAGCTCTCGCGGTGAACGGGATGGGGTCGAATGGCTCGGGGGCGCCCTCCCCCTGCTGGATTACATTTCGTGTTATGGATCGATTTTCCTCCAACGGGTACCTCTGGGGGGTCCCTGCGCCCGAAAACCGTTTGCATAGCTCGTCAAGGCGATCCCGGAGTACCCGATTGGGTGATCATCAGCGATCTGGGAGTACCCGATCGGGTGATCGGCCGATGCCGCCTACTGCCTCTATGGTGCAAGGAGTAAGTGGCGACCCGGCGTCAAGCGGGAACGTGCGGGTCGCGCCGGAGAGGGGGGGAACACCCCGGGGGATCCATTGGGGACGGGGGGGCCTTGGCATCCCGCAGGAGGCCCGCTCCAGGAAGAGAACATTCGATACGTTAAGCACTTCCCTGGATCGTCCGGGCGTTGTACCGCCAGGGGTACGCCCAGAGATGCAAGGTGATGGCGGTGCGCTCCTCTCCTTCACCTGTCCGTCGATCTCCTCTCTGGGTGTGGACGGTGCAGCCGGGGCGGAAGGGACAGGAGGAGGCAACAGGGGTGAGGACCGATATCAGGCTCGACGACCTTCCGGTGGTCCAGGAACGGCCGCTGGAAGGCGAGCCCGCTGCCGGCGATCCGGCCCGCTTGGAGGAGATCGCCGAACAGGTCGACCGGCGCCTCGATCTCCTCGAGCAGGTCGAACCGCAGCCTGGGCGCGGATCCATCTTGGACCGTCTGTTCTCCACTGGGCTGACCCGGCGCGACTTCATGCGCTGGAGCTCCATGATGACGGCGGCTCTCATGCTGCCGCCCATCTTCGAGCCGCGTGTGGCTCGTGCAGCGACGCTCAGCACCCGCCTGCCGGTGGTCTGGATCAACCTGGCCGACTGCGATGGGAACACCGAGTCGCTGCTGCGAACTGCCGACCCGGACTTCGCGACCGTGATCCTGGACACCATCTCGCTGGAGTACAACGAGACGGTCATGGCAGCGGCAGGCGAGGCTGCGGAGGCGCACCTGGACGAGATCCTCGAGAAGGAGCGCGGCAACTACGTGGCCATGTTCGAGGGAGCGCTCCCGACCGGACTGGGCGGCGCCTACCTCACCATCGGATCGAAGGGGGAGACCGGCCTCGCGCTGGCCCGTCGCGTCGCCTCCGGCGCCAAGGCGGTGATGGCGGTGGGCACCTGCGCCACCTTCGGCGGCATCCCGGCCGCCGCTCCCAATCCTACGGGCGCCAAGGGTGTCGGGGAGGCGCTGGGCATCCCGGTGATCAACATCTCCGGCTGCCCGGCCAACGCCACCAACATCGTGGGCACCCTCCTGGACGTCGTGATGTTCGGCCGCATGCCGGCACTGGACCAGTACAGCCGCCCGCTCTGGGCCTACGGCCGGCGCATCCACGACAATTGCGAGCGGCGCGGCCACTTCGACGCTGGCGAGTACGTGCTCCAGTGGGGGGACGCCGGCGCCGAGCAGGGCTGGTGCCTGTTCAAGATGGGCTGCAAGGGCCCGTACACCTTCAACAACTGCTCCCTGATCCGCTGGAACCAGGGGACTTCCTGGCCGATCCGCGCCGGGCACGGCTGCATCGGCTGCAGCGAACCGGACTTCTGGGACTCCATGGCGCCCTACGAGCAGCCGCTGGGCGAGAAGGTCTACGGCTCCGCCCTGGGCATCGGCATCGACGCCAAGGCGAACACCGTCGGCGAATGGGCCCTGGGTGCGGCCGCGGCGGGGATCGCTGTGCATGCCGCCGCGACGGCGGTGCGCAACCGGCTGACCCCGGCCTGGAACGAAGCGGGCTCCGAGCCTGCAGGCCAGGAGCCGTCGGTCAGCCCGAAGGAAAGGGAGTGAGCCCTCATGGCCACGTTGAAGCGGGTCACCATCGATCCGGTGACCAGGATCGAGGGACACCTGCGCATCGAGGTGGACCTGGACGCGGACAACGTCGTCCGGGAGGCGTACAGCTCCTCCACTCTCTTCCGCGGCATCGAGCTGGTCCTGAAGAACCGCGATCCGCGGGACGCCGGGCTGCTGGCCCAGCGGATCTGCGGAGTCTGCACCTACAGCCACCTCGAGCGGGCCACCGAGGCGGTGGAGGCCGCGCTGGGTATCCAGGTGCCGCCCAACGCCCGCATCCTGCGGAACCTGTTGCACGCCGCCACCTTCATGCACGATCACGTGGTCCACTTCTACCACTTGCATGCCATGGACTGGTTCGACCCCGTGGCCGCACTTCAGGCGTCGCCCGCCAAGGCCGCCGCCGAGGCCCTCCATTACGCGGACACGCCCTACAACACCAGTGAAGCCACCTACCGGGCGGTCCAAGCGCGCATCAAGCAGGTGGTCGACTCCGGGCAGCTGGGCCCCTTCGCCAACGGGTTCTGGGGGCACCCGGCCTACCGGCTGACGCCGGAGCAGAACCTGATCCTGCTCTCCCACTACCTGGACGCCCTCAACGTGCAGCGGATCATCGCCCAGGCGCAGGCCGTGTTCGGGGGCAAGAACCCGCATCCGCAGACCGTCGTGGTCGGCGGTGTCGCCTCGGTTATGGACATGGAAGATCCCTCCCGGGTGGGAGAGTTCCTCTACAAGATGAAGAGCGCCGGCCAGTTTGTGAGCCAGGCCTACCTGCCTGACCTGCGCCTGCTGGGTCAGGCCTACAAGGAAGAGGCGGCCGCCGGGATCGGCAACGGCGTGCCGAACTTTATGGACTATGGCGGATTCCCGCTCGAGGACCTGCCCTGGCCACAGGCAAGGGAGCTTTTCGTCAAGGGCGTCATTCTGAACCGCGACCTGAGCCGGGTGCACCCGCTGGACCCTGCCAAAATCACCGAAGATGTCACCCATGCCTGGTACCAGGGACCGGAGAAGGGCTTGCCCCCCTTTGACGAGGAGACCCTTCCGCACTACACGGGCTTGGAGCCGGACGGTCAACTCCAACGAAGCGGCAAGTACAGCTGGATCAAGGCGCCGCGCTACGACGGGAAGCCCATGGAGGGCGGGCCCCTCGCCCGCCTCCTGATCGCGACGGCCGCGGGTGACGAGGCCTTCATCCGGCTCAAGCAGCAGTTCGAGCGTGACACGGGCTGGGAGCCCAGTTACTGGTTCTCTACTGTGGGTCGGACAGTCGCTCGCGGCCTGGAGACGGCCTTGCTGGCGGAGGCGGTGCCGGGCTGGGTCAACGAGTTGGTGGAGAACGTCAGCCGGGGCCAGACAGAGACCTATCGCCCCTACGAGCTGAAGGACGGCGAGGGCTTCGCGCTGGGCGCCGCGCCGCGAGGGGCCCTTGGCCACTGGGTGAAGATCAAGGACGGGAAGATCGCGGGGTATCAGGCGGTCGTGCCCAGCACGTGGAATGCAAGCCCGCGCGACCACTTGGGCCAGCTGGGACCATACGAGGCTGCGCTGATCCACACCAGGCTGGCCAAGCCGGATCAGCCGCTGGAGGTGCTGCGCACCATCCACTCATTTGACCCGTGTATCGCCTGCGCCGTCCACGTCATTGACGCCGAAGGCCAGGAGCTGGCCCAGTTCGAGGTTCGGGGGTGAGGGGCGTGCAGTCCCAAGCGGCGAAACGAGCGCCGGTGGACACCTTGGCCTCCGCGCAGGAGCAGCCCTGGGAGGAGTTCTCCCCGACCACGCGCTGGATGCACTGGCTGCGGATGCTGTTCATCACCTACCTGCTGCTGACCGGGTTCGAGATCGCCAACCCGTTCCTGCAGACCAACCTGGGGATCCCCACGCGGGACAACTTCCTGGTGGGGCTGGTACGCGGGACGCACGAGATGGTGGGCTTCGCCCTCATCGCGGTGACGCTGGTCCGCATCTACACCGCCATCCTGGCGCGGGAGTGGCGTGACGGGCGGGTCTGCCTCTCGGGGCGCCACTGGGCCTCCCAGGTGAAGTACTACCTGCTTCTACAGAGGGAGGAGCGGAACGTGGCGGGGCGATACGGGCCCCTCCAGTTCGTCACCTACGCCATCTTTTACGTGCTCCTGGTGCTGATCGCGCTGACCGGCTGGCTGCTCTACGGCGCCAACTACCATGCGGGCCTGGGCGGCTTCGCCTACTACACGCTGGGCTTCCTCTACCCGGTCTTCGGTGGACTCGCGGGACTCCGTTCCTGGCACCACTGGCTGGCGCTGGCCATCCTCCTCTTCGTGGTCGTCCACGTCTACATGGCCATCTGGAATGCCGTCCAGAACCGCGACGGAACCATCGAGAACATGATCGTCGGATTCCGCAGGGCACCGGTCCCGGTCTCCGGGGTGGCAGCCGCCCCCAGGCCGTCCGAGCGGCGCGCGCCTCCCGCTCCGCCCGTGGCGCCGCCGGCCGGTGGCCAGCCGGTCCATCCGGCGCGGTGAGGGATGATGGGGACGGAGGCTGCGGGGGAGGTCCTGGTGCTCGGCCTCGGCAACGTGCTCCTGGGCGACGAGGGGTTGGGCGTCTATCTCGTGGACCACATGCGCCGGGCCTACGATTTCCCCGAAGGCCTCCAACTGGTCGACGGGGGAACGCTGGGCTGGGACCTGCTCGACCTGGTGGCGCGCCACCGGGCCGTGGTCATCGCCGACGCGATCGAGGCCGACGCCCGGCCCGGCACGCTCTACCGCTTCGCGCCCCAGGATCTCCACCAGGTGGCCCGCCGGGCCATCAGCTCGGCCCACGACGTCCAGATTCTCGATGTGCTTGCGGGCTTGGTCCTGCTTGGAGAGCTCCCGGAGACGGTGGTGATCGCGATGCAGCCGGGCGAGATCCGCGAGATGAAGCTGGGGCTCTCCCCCGCCGTGGAGTCGCGCCTGCCGGCCATGGAGCAGGCTGTGCTGGATGAGCTGGAGAAGCTCGGCATCCGGCCGCTGGCCCGGCGGGAGGCGCCCTTCCGCGTCGACCCGGTCGAACTCCTGCGGGCCAGCGCAGCCGGCCAGGAGGAGGACCACCGATGAGGGCGGAGACTCTGCGCGAGCAGGTGGAGGCGCGGCTTCCGGAGGCGCGTGCCCGGGTCCAGGCGCGCTTCCAGTGGACCGAGCCCGACTTCGACTGGACGAGCCGGAGCCTGGAGGAGCTCTGGAAGCGGCGCCAGGAGTTCGAGCCGGAGGTGGCGGAGGCGCTAGACCTGCTCTACCGTTACGACCTGCCCTTCCGGCGGAAGGAAGAGGAGCTGGTGGCGGCAGGCATCGACCCTCTCCGGGATTATGCGCGCTTCCGCGAGGAGCTGGACCGTTTCGAGGCCGCCTTCTGGCAGAGCCAGGCGGAGGCCGGGGTGGAGACAGCGGGAACGGAGCGAGAGACGGCGGACGAGGCGGAACACCTCCTGTCGGGGTGGTGGCGGCAGCGCCGGGGCGATCCCCCGCGGCCGCGCTATCGGCGCTTCATGGTCGGAGCCGGGGACGATCAGGTGGCCTTCCATCTGTCGCGCCTAGCCCTGGACAACGGCTGCCGCCTTCGCAACCGCCGCCGGGGTCCCTTGCCCTGGCCGGTGGAGAATATCGACCCGGCGCGCGAGGCGGAGCTCTTCGACGTGGAGGCCGAGCGGGATCTGGAGGCCCTCCGGAGGCTCGATCCCGGCTTCGACCCCGTCCGGGCGCTCCAAGTGGCCTGGCTGCGGCCGTCCGCGGCAGAGGTGGAACTCTTTGTCACCGATCCTGCCTCCCAGGGTACCTGGCCGGACGAGCTCGACCCCGCTATATTGAGGCAGCTGTCCTGGCTGGATGTGGTCAGCGAGATCCTGGCGGACGGCCTCCGCTGGATCGAGCGCTAGGGACGCCGGTCCGCTCGGCGGGAGGGCCCGGGATGCACGAGTTCGGCATCATGGAATCCGTCGTGGAGGTGGTCCGCCAGGAGGCGGCCAAGGCCGGCATCCGCCGCGTCGAGCGGGTCGCCATGGTGGTGGGCGAGCGGACCGCCGTCCTGCCCGACGCGCTGGAGTTCGCCTGGGAGGCGCTCCGCGACGGGGAGCCCTTCGCCCCGGGCGCCCGGCTGGAGGTGGAGTGGCGCGACGCCCGGGCGGTCTGCCCCGCCTGCGGGCTCGAGTACCATCCCGAGGAGGGCTTCCTCCTGGTCTGCCCCGCGTGCGGCGCGCTGGGCGGCGAGCTCCTCGCGGGCGAAGAGCTCCTGGTGGCCTCGATCGAGGGTGAATGAGGGTGAGCCGATGAAGGTGGAGATCGGCGTCAAGGCGCTGGGCGCCAACGAACGCCAGGCCGAGCTGAACCGCCGGCGCCTCCTGGAGGCAGGCTGGGTGGCCGTCAACCTGCTCAGCTCCCCGGGTTCGGGCAAGACCAGCCTGATCGAGGCGGTCCTGCCCCGTCTCCGTGCGCGCTGCGACGTGGCCGTGGTGGAGGGCGACGTGGAGACGGCCCGGGACGCCGACCGCGTGGCCGGCGCCGGCGGTCGCGCGGTCCAGATCGAGACGCGCGGCGCCTGCCACCTGGATGCGCGGATGGTCTCGCGCGCGCTGGACGAGCTCGATCTGGGGCGCCCCGAGCGGGGATGGGGACTGCTCCTGATCGAGAACGTGGGCAACCTGGTCTGCCCCGCCGAGTACCTGCTGGGCGAGGAGCTCCGGGTGGTCCTGCTCAGCACGCCCGAGGGTGACGACAAGGTGGCCAAGTACCCCGAGGTCTTCCGCACCGCCGACGTGGTGGTGCTCAACAAGATGGACCTGGCTCCCCACCTGGACTTCCGCGTCGAACGCGTCCGAGAAGACCTGCAGGCCGTCCACCCCGGGGTACCCGTCTTTCCTCTCTCGGCGCGCTCCGGGGAGGGGGTGGACCCGTGGCTGGACTGGCTCGTGCGGAACGCGCGGGAGCGGCTGGAGCTCAGGAAGAGCGCTGGCGCCTGACCGTCGCCGGGACCGTCCAAGGCGTGGGCTTCCGGCCCTTCGTCTACCGGCTGGCCACGCGGCTGGGGCTGGGCGGGCGGGTCTACAACGCCGACGCCGGCGTGGTCGTCGAGCTGCAGGGGCCGCCCGAGGCGCTGGCCGCCTTCGAGGCAGGCCTGCAGAAGGAGGCACCCCCGCTGGCGCGGATCCGCTCGCTCCGGCGGGAGCGGGTCGCGACGGTGGAGGGCGAGGCTTCCTTCCGCATCGTCGAGTCGCAGAGAGGGGCCGGCCGGCAGGTGATCGTGCCACCCGACCTGGCCACCTGCGCCGACTGCCGCCGGGAGATCTTCGACCCCGGCGACCGCCACTACCGCTACCCGTTCACCAACTGCACCAACTGCGGGCCGCGGTACACCATCGTCCGGGATCTCCCCTACGACCGGCCGCTGACCGCCATGGCGGAGTTCGCCATGTGCCCGGAGTGCGCCCGCGAGTACCACGATCCCGCCGACCGCCGCTTCGACGCCCAGCCGGTGGCCTGCCCGGCCTGCGGGCCGGAGGTCTGGCTGGCGACGCCCGAGGGCCGGCGGCTGGAGGAGGACTGGCTCGATGGCTTCCGGGAGGCGATCGCCCGAGGCGAGGTGGTGGCGCTCAAGGGGCTGGGCGGCTTCCACCTGGCCTGTGACGCGCGGAACGAGGAGGCGGTGGCGCGCCTGCGGCGGCGGAAGCACCGGCCGGCCAAGCCTTTCGCGGTGATGGCCCGCGACCTGGCGACGGCACGACGGTACGTGGAGCTGGACGCGGACGGGGAGGCGCTCCTCACCAGCCCCGAGGCGCCCATCGTGCTGGGGAGGAAGACGGAGGCAGCGCGTCGCGATCTGGCGCCCTCGCTGGCGCCGGGACTGGAGACGCTGGGCGTCATGCTCCCCTACACCCCGCTCCACCTGCTCCTCCTGGCGGAGGGACCGGAGGTGCTGGTGATGACCAGCGGCAACCTCTCCGGCCTGCCGCTGGAGTTCGAGAACGAGGGGGCGCTGGAGCGGCTCTCCGGCTTCGCCGACCGCTTCCTGCTGCACAACCGGGCGATCGTCAACCGCGCCGACGATTCGGTCGTCCGCCGCGTCGCCGGCCGGACGCAGATCCAGCGCCGCTCGCGCGGCTACGTGCCGCGCCCCCTGCCCCTCCGCGGGGCGGCGGCGGAGGGGCCGGCGGCGCTGGGCGCCGGCGGCGAGATGAAGAACGCCTTCTGCCTCCTCCGCGGCGCCGAGGCCTACGCCGGCCCCCATGTCGGCGAGATGGAGAGCCTCGAGGCGGAGGAAGCCTGGCGCCTGGCGCTCGACCGCTTCCAGCGCCTGCTCTCGCTCCGCCCCGAGGTGGTGGGCGTCGACGCCCACCCGGGCTACCGGATCTCCCGCCTCGGCCGGGAGTTCGCCCGCGAGCAGGGGGCCGGCGTGGTCCCGGTCCAGCACCACCACGCCCACCTCGTCGCCGCCCTGGCCGAGGCGGGCCTGGAGGGACCGGCGCTGGGCGCGGTGATGGACGGGACCGGCTACGGGACCGACGGGCGGATCTGGGGCTGGGAGGTGCTCTGGGGCGACGCCTCCGGCTTCGAGCGGCTCGGACACCTGCGCTACGTCCCGATGCCCGGCGGCGAGGCGGCGGTCCGGGAGCCCTGGCGGATGGCGGTCAGCCACCTCTGGGACGCCTTCGGGCCGGACCGGGGAGACAGGCTGGCCCGCCGCCTCCTCGACCTTTCCGGGGCGCAGTTGGAGGCGCTGCAGGCGCTGGTGCGGAGCGGGCTCAACGCCCCGCTCACCTCCAGCGCCGGCCGCCTCTTCGACGCCGTCTCCGCCCTGCTCGGCCTGGCGCGGGTCAACACCTACGAGGGCCAGGCGGCCATCGAGCTGGGCGAGGCGGCGGAACGGGCGGTGCGTGGCGGATACCGGCCCCGGTCCTACCCCTTCGCCCTCGAGCCCGGCGACGGGCGTGACGGGGACGGCGAGGGCGGCCGGCTCCGCTTCGATCTCCGGCCGGCGCTCCGCGAGCTGGTGCAGCGCCGCCTCGAGGGGGCTCCGGCGGAGCGGCTGGCCGCCGACTTCCACGAGACCGTCGCCGCCGCCCTGGCCGAGGCGCTCGGGCGGTGGGCGGAGGCGCGCGGCGTCGACCGCGTGGTGCTGACGGGAGGGACCATGCAGAACCCGCTTCTCCTGGAGCGGGCGGAGCAGCTGCTCCGCGGACGGGGGATCGGGGTGGTGACGCCGGTCCAGCTTCCTCCCAACGACGGGGGGCTCGGGCTGGGCCAGGCCGTGATCGCGCGCAGGAGGTGGGTCCAAGGTGTGTCTGGCGGCACCCGGTAAGGTGATCGCCATCGACCGGCAGCGGCAGATGGCGAAGGTGGAGTACTTCGGCAACGAGCGCGAGGTGGGCGTGGCGCTGGTGCCGGAGGTGCAGGTGGGCGACTTCGTCATGGTCCACGCGGGCGAGGCGATCGAGATCGTCGACCCCGAGGAAGCGGAGGAGAGTCTGAAGCTATGGGTGGAGCTCTATGGACTGGACGACGCTGAAGGGGTTTAGGGATCCGGAGCGCGCCCGCGCCGTCGTGGGCGGCGTCCGGCAGGAGCTGGAGCGCGCCGATTCCCGCCTCGGGAGGAAGCTCCGGCTGATGGAGGTCTGCGGCACCCACACCGTCTCCTTCTCGCGCAGCGGGGTGCGGAGCCTGCTGAGCGACCTGGTGGAGCTGGTCTCGGGTCCCGGCTGCCCGGTCTGCGTCACCGACCAGCGGGACATCGACGCCATGATCGAGACGGCGCGGGTGCCCGGCGTCATCGTCACCACCTTCGGCGACATGATGCGCATCCCCGGCAGCCGGACCACGCTCCAGCGGGAGCGGACGCAGGGCGCCGACGTGCGCGTCGTCTACTCCGCCCTGGACGCGCTCAAGGTGGCCGAGGAGAACCCGGAGGCGACCGTGGTCTTCCTGGGGGTGGGCTTCGAGACGACGGCGCCGGGCATCGCCCACGCCATCCTGGAGGCGGAGGCGCGAGGCCTGCGGAACTTCGCCGTGCTGTCGGCGCACAAGTACACCCCGCCGGCGGTGCGCGCGCTCCTGGACGGGGGCGACGCGCGCCTGGACGGCTTCGTCCTGCCCGGTCACGTCAGCGTGGTCACGGGCACGGAGGGCTGGCAGTTTCTGCCCCGGGAGTACGGGCTTCCCGGTGTCGTGACCGGCTTCGACCCGCTCGACCTGCTGGCCGGTGTGGGAGAGCTCGCCACCCTGATCGCCGACGGCCGTGCCGAAGTGCGGAACGCCTATCCGCGGACCGTCCAGGAGCACGGCAACCCGCACGCCCAGGAGCTGATCCGGCGGGTCTTCCGCCCGGCGGACGCGGTCTGGCGCGGGCTCGGCCCGATCCCGGCGAGCGGCATGGCCATCGCCCAGGAGTTCGCCCGGTACGACGCCTCCCGGAGGCTGGACCTCGACCTGCCGCCCACCCGGGTGCCTCCCGGCTGCCGCTGCGGCGACGTCCTGCAGGGGAAGATCCTGCCCACGGGCTGCAAGCTCTTCGCCGTCGCCTGCCGGCCCGACCGCCCCATCGGCCCCTGCATGGTCTCCAGCGAGGGCTCCTGCGCGGCCTACTACCAGTACGAGCCCGAGGCCGTGGAGGCGGCGCTGGCCGCCGTCCGGAGGGGGCCCGGCGGTGCGGGGACGCGGCCGACCGGCGCCGGTGCCGCCGCCCCCGTGGCCGGCTCCGGGGCGGGGGCGTGACCGATGCCGCGGGAGAAGGAGCGGATCCTGCTCCAGCACGGCGACGGCGGGCAGCTGACGCACCAGCTGATCGAGGAGGTCTTCCTGAAGGCCTTCCCCGATCCGGGGCTGGCCGAGCTGACCGACGCCGCCGTGCTGCCGGCGCCCCGGGGGCGGCTGGCCGTCACCACGGATACCTTCACCGTCCAGCCCGCCTTCTTCCCCGGCGGCGACCTGGGCGAGCTGGCGGTGACCGGGACGGTCAACGACCTGGCGGTGAGCGGCGCGCGGCCGCTCTACCTGACCGTCGGCATGGTGCTGGAGGAAGGACTGGAGCTGGAGACGCTGGAGCGCCTGGCCGCCTCGCTGGGCCGGGCGGCGGCGGAGGCGGGCGTCCGCATCGTCGCCGGCGACACCAAGGTGGTGCCGCGGGGCGCCGCGGACGGCCTCTACATCAACACCACCGGCGTGGGCGAGGTGCCGCCGGGGCGCGACCTGGGCTTCCACCGCATCCGCCCCGGCGACGCCATCCTGGTGACGGGCCCTGTGGGGAACCACGGCGTGGCCGTCCTCTCCACCCGGGCCGGCCTCGCCTTCGAGACGCCGGTGGTGAGCGACGCCCAGCCGCTCCACCGGCTGGTGGAGGCGGTGCTGGCGGCCGGCGGAGACCACGTGGCCTTCCTGCGCGATCCGACGCGCGGCGGCCTCGCCACCACCCTGAAGGAGGTCGCCCTCGCCACCGCCTTTGACCTGGAGGTCGAGGAGGCGGCCATCCCCGTCGATCCCGCGGTGGAGGGCGCCTGCGAGCTGATGGGGCTGGACCCGCTCTACCTGGCCAACGAGGGGAAGGCGCTGATCGTCTGCCGCCCGGAGGCGGTGGAGCCGGTGCTGGCGGCGCTCCACGCCCTGCCGGAGGGGCGGGGGGCGGCCCGCATCGGCCGGGTGGTCGGGCGGCCGGACGGCGTGGCCGAGCCGCGCCAGCCCGGGCACGTGGGGCTGCTCACCTTGAAGACGGAGTCGGCGGCACGCGCCGGCTGGAGATGCTGGCCGGCGAGCCGCTGCCGCGGATCTGCTGACTGCCGGGGTAGCGGGGGAGAGGCACCGGACCAGGAGAGAGGTACCGGAGACAGGTGCCGGAGAGAAGGTTGATGCGGTGCGTTCCCAGGAGGCGAGATCCCGGGAGGCGAGTTCCCGGGGGCGAGTGGAGGCCGCGCGGCCGGATGGAGGCCCGGCCGACCCGGGGGTCGGCTACCGGTTCGCTGCGCTGAACGCGCTGATCAGCGGCTTCGCGGTCTTCATCAACAGCCAGGGGGTCCGGACCTTCGACGACTCCACGCTCTACACCGCGCTCAAGAACGGCGTCGTGGGTCTGGCCATGCTCCTCCCCTTCGTCCTGTCGGGCTCGCGGCGGCGGGAGCTGAGCAGTCTGGACCGCCGCCAATGGGGACTCCTGGTGCTGATCGCGCTGGTGGCGGGCAGCATCTCGTATGCCCTGGACTTCCGCGGCCTCAAGATGAGCACGGCGCCGACGGCGTCCCTCATCTACCACGCCCAGTTCCTGTGGGTGGCCGTCCTGGCGGCGTTCTTCCTCGGCGAGCGCTTCAGCCGCTCGGTCTGGGTCGCGCTGGGCGTGCTGGCCGTCGGCCTCTCGGTCGGCGTCGAATTCCGCACCGTCCGCTGGGACGCGGGGGTGCCCTACCTGATCGCCAGCACGCTGCTGACCGCCGTGGGCGCCGTCCTGATCAAGGTGGCGCTGCGCACCGTCAGCCTCCCGGTCGTGGTGGCGTCCAAGATGACGCTGGGATCGGCCTTGCTCTTTCTCTATCTGGCCGCCGGGGGACGCCTCGCGGCGGTCGGGCACCTCGCCCCGCTGCAGTGGGCGTACGTGCTGGTCACCGGGCTCATCCTGCTGGCCTTCACGCTGACGGAGGTGGTGGGACTCCGGCACGCCTCCGCCACGGGCGTCACCGCGATATCGGCTGCCTCACCGGTGATCACGACGCTCCTGGTCGTGGTTACGCGGGGCACCCCCCTGACCCCCGTGCGTCTCATGGGACTCGGCCTGGTCCTCGCCTCGGTCCTGGTCGTCTACACCCTGGGCCGCCGCGACGAGCGGTTCGGCCAGGGGCCCTTCCCGGCGCCGACGAAGGAGGTGATCGCGCCATGACGACCGACCTGAGGCTGGATCCGGCGGTGCAGGAGGGCGCAATCCTCTTCGGGCGTTATGCGTTTCCGCCCAACCGGCTCGGGTACTGCGGGCCGGACGAGTCCGGGACGATCCTCGGCTACGTGGCGGAGCAGCGGTCGGATCGCGGCCTGCTGGCGCTGGAACGGCGCTTCGAGGGAGCCTACCCCTACCTGCGGCTGATCGCCATGGCTTCCGGGGTGGCCGACCCCTTCGACCGGCGCGTCGTCGAGGCGTACTGGATCGGCAACGAGCTGCTGGGGCGGGTGACGGCACGGCCTTTCTACGACTCGCTGGTCGAGCGCTTCCGGCCGCGCATGAGCCCGGGAGCGTTCCGGTGGCTGGCCGGCAAGCTGGAGCACGGGGCGCGCCCGCACCACAACTTCCACGTCTTCGACGTCTACCTCCGGGCGGGGCTGATGCGGAACGAGCGCGCCACCGTCTCCGTGGAGCACATGGACAGGTGCCGCATCAGCTGGGGCCGGGTGGTCTCGGTCGAGGGGCCGTCGCTCCGGGTGGAGCGCCGGCCGCTGGAGCTTCGCGAAGGGCGGCTTCTGCTGGGGGAGCCGGCGGTCGTGACGGTCGCCCGGCAGATCGACGGGCGCGGCTTCGTGACCGATCCACGCCCGGGCGACATCGTCTCGATCCACTGGGACTGGGCGTGCGAGGTGCTCACGCCCCGCTCCCTGAGGTGGTTGAGGGCGGAAACCCGGCGAGCCCTGAACAATGCGAATCTGACCCTGTAGCGTGAACCGGGACCCCCGGGGATCCGCCTGGGTGCCCGGTGACGGGGCAAGGAGGTTATGACCATGTGCCAGAACGGGACCAACTTTGAGGAGCTGGAGATCGTGACGCGGCAGTACCAGGCCGCAGGCCGCCTGCTCGCCGCCTCCCTGGGCGAGTGGGAGCGGCGCCTGCGCGGCTTCGGGGAGGACGATCTGGGCGAGCTCCTGGCGGAAGCGCAGACCGGCCTGGAGCGGGCCTCGCTCGCCCTGGAGCGACTCCGGTCCGAGGCGGCGGCGCGCGCCCAGGAGGAGACGTTCCACGTCCACCTTCCCGGCGAGGAGGGGCACGTTCACGAGCATCCCCACGCCCACCATGACGGTGGGCACACCCACGTCCATGCCGACGGAACCGCCCACGAGCATCCCCACCCCCACGGCCACGAGGTGGCGGGAGGCTGACGCACCCGGCGCCGGCGGCCGCGGGGACTGGCTCCCGTGGCCGCCGGGGCGACTAGTCGGCGTCGATCTCCAGCATGCCTTCGTTCTCCCGCACCTGATAGGTGCGCAGCGGCGTCCGTACCGACTCCTGCCCGCACGGCCGCTCGGGGAGGACGCGCGCGGGCTGGGTCAGCTGGCCGGTGGCCAGGTCATAGCGTGCGCCGTGCGCCGGACAGACCGCTTCCTTTCCCTCCACGTCGGTGAGGATGGCGCAGCCCATGTGCGCGCAGACGGCGTCCAGGCCGTAGAGCTGGCCGTCGACGCGGGCCACCAGGACGGGACGACCCTTGAACCAGGTGACCACGGAGTCCCGATGCTCGAAAAGACGGCTGGACAGGCCGAGAGTTTGAAAAGCCAAGCGACGTCTGCCCCCTTCACCAAGGTGATGTGATCGCTGGAGCCACTCCCCACCGTCTCCGGCGGAAGGGCCCAAGAGCGATGATATCCCTTCGCCGGAGGAGCCGGCATCGGAGGCGTCGCCATCGGTGCGGCACTCCGGGCGGCCGGCCGAGTTCCTCCCCCCTTGCCACGCGATCGGCGCCTCCCCCCAGGCGCCGATCGCCGGGGAGCGGCTCCTCCCCGCCCGGCGGTGAGGTATGCTGGCGCTGAAGCCGCCGCCGGCGGGCCGTCCAGCCCCCGGGGCGCGCCCCCTCCTGTGACCGCAGAGACCGGGCAACCTATGGCTTCGAGGGGGCCAGACGCTGGCGATGGATTCGGCCGTGACGCTCCTCTCGCTGCTGCTCCTGCTGGTGGGCCTCTACGGTATTCGCCGCGGCGGTCTCCCCCTGCTCGGCATCGCTTCGAGGAAGGCGTCGGCGGAGGTCCTGGCCGCCGCCCTGGCGCTCCTCCTGCTGGGCGGCGCGCTGGCGGCTGCCCCCGCGGGCGGAGGCGGCCGCCAGACCTCGGACGGGCGCCAGGCCACGGCGACACAGGACGCCGGAGCCGTCCACGTGCAGGTCACCCCGCCGGCGACGGGTGCGCGGGGCGGCCTGGAGCTCCACGTCATCGACGTGGGACAGGGTCTCTCGGTGCTGGTGAAGCTTCCGGACGGGAAGGCGCTTCTCTACGACGCCGGTCCGCACGAGGCGGGCCCGGAGGTGGTCGCCTACCTGCGCAGCCACGGGGTGCACCGGCTGAGCGCCTTCGTCGCCTCCCACCCCGACGCGGACCACATCGGCGGCGCCGCGGCCGTCCTCCGCGCCATCCCGACGGAGGCGGTCTACACCCCCAGGCTGCTCCACACCACGCGCACCTATCTCGACTTCCTCCGGGCCATGGCCGACCGGGGCGTCCGCCCGGTGGACGCGCGCGCCGGGGTGAGCATCCCGCTCGGGGCACAGATCTCCGCCCGCTTCGTCGGGCCCGTCCGCGACCATCCCAGCGGCGACACCAACGACGCCTCGGCGGTCCTCCGCATCCGCTACGGCTCCGTCGCCGTCCTTCTCCCCGGGGACGCGGAGGCGCGGGCCGAAGAGGAGATGATGGCGGCCGGGGAGCCGCTTCGCGCCACGGTCCTGGTGGTCGCCCACCACGGGTCCAGGTCCTCCACGTCGGCGAGCTTCCTCCGCGCCGTGCGGCCGGCCTATGCGGTGATCAGCGTCGGCGCCGGCAATCCCTACGGCCACCCGGCACCGGAGACGGTCGGCCGGCTGCGGGCCGCCGGGGCAGCCATCTTCCGGACCGATCTCCAGGGCTCGGTGGTGGCCGTGACGGAGGGGCGGAGCCTCCGGTGGAACGTCCGCCCGCTGACGCCCCCCTCCTCGGGGGCGGCGTCACACCCGGAGTGGGCGCGGGCGCTGGCCGACCTCCGGGCTACGGGCGACGTCGACTGCGGCGACTTCGTGACGCGGGAGGCCGCCCAGTCCTTCTTCCTGGCGCACGGCGGTCCGGCGGGCGACCCCTACCGCCTGGACGGCGACCACGACGGCCTGGCCTGTGAGAACCTGCCCTGAGGTGCCGAGGACGAGACGCTGCACCGGGGCGTGAGGAGGCGGCGGAACGTGCGCACCGGCATCGTCGACCGGCTGGAGCAAGAGGGCCGCCTGGCGGTGATCGAGCTGGAGGACCGGCGCTCGCTGGTGCTCCCCCGCGAGCGGATCCGCGGCCCGGTCGCACCCGGCGACGCCGTCCGCGAGGAAGCGGACGGCACCTGGGTGGTGGACCGCCAACGGACCGAGGCGCGCCGGCGCGAGGCGGAGCGCCTCTTCCGCCAGGTCTGGGGCGAAGAGCCCGGG
>JASBVM010000045.1 GCA_029961055.1 Bacillota bacterium | reverse complement strand
GCGGCCCGGGAGCAGATCGTCCGGCACCATGCGCAGCTCCTGGCGGGGCTGGAGCGCCGGACCCGGGAGCTGGTGACGGCGCCGGAGGACGGGTGGGCGGCGGCGCGGCAGGCGCTGCTCGACTACGTCGACGCCGAGCTCCTGCCGCACGCGCGCGGGGAGGAGAGAACGCTCTACCGGCAGGCGGTGAGGCTTCCGGAGCTGGCGCTGCTCGTCGACTCGCTCTTCGGAGAGCACCGTCGCATCGCCGAGCTGCGGGAGGCGGTGAAGGGCGCCTCCTCCCCCCTGGAGGCGTCGCCCGCCGCCGGCGGCCTGCTGGAGATCTTCCGCCTGCACGCCGAGAAGGAGAACCGCTACGTCGTCTCGGCCCTGGCGGCCGACGCGGGCACCGACCTGGAGGCGCTCCTGGGCCGGCTCCACGAGCGGAGCCAGCCGGGGGAGGGGCTGCTCGACGTCCGCCACCTGCCGCCCGCCGAGCGGCACCGCCGGATCTTCGCCACCTGGCAGGAGCTCGAACCGGGGGATTCCTTCCTCCTCGTCAACGACCACGATCCCGCGCCGCTCCACTACCAGCTGGCCGCCGAGCAGCCGGGCCGCTTCAGCTGGGAGGTGCTCGAGGCGGGTCCGGCGGTCTGGCGGGTGCGGATCGGCCGGCGGGCGGAGACGGGCAGGTGACGGGGCGCGGTGTCGGTCCCCTGGGCGCGGTGGGTCCTCTTCCTTCACCTGGCGGCGGCCATCTTCTGGATCGGCGAGATGCTGACGCTCTCGCTCATCCTGGTCCCCGCCTCGCGCAAGCTGGGCGGCGCCGCCGAGCGCGCGCGGCTCTTCCAGGCGGTCGGCCGCCTCTCGCGGCCCTGGATGCTCGGCGCCCTGGCGGTGCTGATCGCGACCGGCCTCGGCAACCTGGCCTTCCGCGGCGTGGGCGGGACAGAGCTGCTCGCGCCCTCGTTCTACGCTTCCGGCTTCGGGCGGCTCCTCGGCCTGAAACTCGGGCTGGTGACGGTCATCCTGCTCCTCACCCTCCTGCACGACCGGGTCAGCCTGCGCTCGGCCGGCGGCCTCCCGGCCGCCCCGGGCGATGCGGGGGCGGCCTGGCCCAGCCGGCTCAGCGCCTGGCTCGGCCGCCTCAACCTGCTCGCCAGCCTTGCGGCCGCCTATGTCGGCCTCCGACTCCTGACGGGCTGAGGACGACCGCCTCCACCTTCCCGGGGGAGGGGGCGCTGAGCGGCCGGGCGTGACCGCGGTCACAGAGGGGTGGGCGGCCTCGCCCTAGCCTTGTCAGCGGGGAGGGGAGGATCGTGCAGGGGAAGCCGACCGTACGCTGGAAGCTGCTGTCGACCGCCGCCCTCCTGGCCGCGGTGGCGTTCGTCGCCGGCTGCAGCTCCGCCGCATCGCCGGCGGGGGGCGGAGGGGAGCCTGCGGCGACGAAGGGCCCGCAGGCCGCGGCGCAGGGGCCGCAGGCCGCCGCCGAGGCCGGACGGATGCTCACCGGGCGCTGCCCGAGCCCGAAGCCGGTGCCCCTGGCCTTCCGGCGCCAGGGGTCGCACGTCTGGGTGGAGCTGGTGGCGGAGCCGGCCACCCTGCCCATCGCGCCCGACCGCTGCTACCGGGCCTGGACCTTCGACGGGCAGGTGCCCGGGCCGGTCATCCGCCTGCGCCAGGGCGACCTCGTCACCTTCACGCTGGTCAACCGCGACCCCGAGATGGCCCACTCCATCGACTTCCACGCCGCGCGGACGCCCTGGAGCGTCAACTACCAGCCGGTCCTGCCCGGTCAACGCCTCACCTTCACCTTCCAGGCCGCCGACCCGGGGGTCTTCCTCTACCACTGCGGTGTGGCGCCCGCCATCCAGCACCTGGCCAACGGCATGTACGGCGCCGTCATCGTCGATCCCAAGGAAGGGCGCCCGCCGGCGCGCGAGTTCGTCCTGGTGGAGGGCGAGTGGTACCGCTCGGACGACCCCGACGCGCTGCCGACGCAGGCGCCCGTCTACACCGTCTTCAACGGCTATGCCGACCGCTACCTCCGCCACCCGCTCGCGGCGCGGCCGGGCGAGCGCGTCCGCTTCTACGTGGTCAACGCGGGGCCGAGCCGGTTCGCCTACTTCCACGTGATCGGCGCGATCTTCGACCGGGTCGAGACGGACGGGAA
>JASBVM010000044.1 GCA_029961055.1 Bacillota bacterium | reverse complement strand
GGCCTGACCCTGCGGCCGCGGGAGGCATGGCGGCCCGCCGGCGCCGGCTGCGGATCCGGAGGGCCGCCCGGGCCTCAGAGCCGGAGGTCGCGCCGCTCCACCAGCACCGCCGCCGCCGTGACGAAGAGGAGCGCGTAGGCCAGGAGCGCAGCCGCCGCGCGCGCGAAACCGTCCGCCGTCGAGACCGCCACCGTGGCGTCGAAGCGGCCGAAGATCAGCCACGGCAGCAGGCGGTCGTAACGGCCGGCCGCGCGGAGGGCGACCGTGACGACGTAGAGTCCGAGTGCCACGCCGAGGCCGGCGAAGGTGGCCTGGCTGGAGTCGCTGAAGGCCAGGGAGAGCAGCAGCATCAGCGCCGCCAGGGCCAGCGCGACCAGGAAGGAGAGCGCGAGGGCGCGCAGGCTTCCTGCCAGGGAGAGGCTCTGCCCGGCGGCGGCCGCGCCGCCCCAGGCGGCCAGGAGCACCGCCGTGTGGACCGCCAGCAGCTGCACGGCGATGGCGGCGAAGCGGCCCAGCAGGACTTGCGTCCGGCTGACCGGCTGCGCGAAGAGGAACTCGGCCGTCCCCTGGTCGACCTCGCGGCAGAGCACGCCGGCGGCCGCCACGGCGGCGTAGACGGCCAGCACGAGGGGGAGGAGCGAGTAGATCTCGGCCGCCAGGTAGCTGTCCAGCGTGGCCAGCGAGAGGCGGCTCCCCACGATGGCCTTCAGGGCCGGGGGCAGCTGCTGGAGGTACTGTTGCAAGGAGCCCCCCTTCGCGCCGCCCAGGCTCGGGTAGAGGGAGACGACGAACCAGGTGTAGGCCGCCATGCCGGCCGCCCAGCCCAGCAGCGCGCCCCGTCCCAGGCGCAGGTACTGCCGGAAGAGGAGGATCACGGTCGCCCGCCCCCCTCCGCCCCGCTGAAGTAGGCCAGGAAGACTTCCTCGAGGCTCGGCTCCTCCACCGAGAGGTCGCTCAGCTCGCTCTCCGCCAGCCTGCGCAAGACCGGCCGCAAGTCGCCGGAGACGTGGAAGACGAGGCGCCGCCCCTCCCGCCGGACGTCCCGCACCCCTTCGAGCCCCTCCAGGGAGGGCGGCTCCTGGGCGAAGCTGGCCTGCACCCTCTTGAGGCGCATCCTCCGGAGCGAGGCGACCTCGTCCACCGCCACCACCCTCCCCTCGCGGATGACGGCGACGCGGTGGCAGAGCGCCTCCACCTGCGCCAGATGATGCGAGGAGAGGAAGACGGTCCGGCCGCGCGCCACTTCCTCCCGCAGGAGCTCCTCCAGCGTCCGCTGCATCAGGGGGTCGAGCCCCGCATCCGGCTCGTCCAGGAGGATCAGCTCGGGCTCGTGGGCCAGCGCTGCGACGAGGGCCACCTTCTGGCGCATGCCGCGCGAGAGCTGCTTGACCGGAAGCCCGAGGTCCACGTCGAGGCGGCGGCTCAGCTCCTCCACCCGCCTGCCGGCGCGCAACCCCCGCGTCGCCAGCGTGAACTCGACCACCTCGCGGCCGCGCAGGTTCGGATAGAGGCTGACGTCGCTGGGCAGGTAGCCGGTGCGGCGCCGGATCTCCAGGCCGTGACGGCGCGTCTCCAGCCCGAAGAGGCGCGCCTCTCCCCCGCTGGGGCGCAGGAAGCCCAACAGGAGCCGGATGGTGGTGGTCTTCCCCGCGCCGTTGGGCCCGAGGAAACCGAAGATCTCGCCGCGCTCCACCTCCAGCGAGACATCCTCGACGCCGCGGCGACCCCCGTAGTACTTGCTCAGATGCCGGGTCTCGATCACTGCCACGCAGCTCGCCCCCCGCAAAGGCCGCCCCCGGGCAGGGTAGCACGCGGAGCCGCACTCGACGACCGCCTGTTGAGCGTTTTCCGTAGCCTGCGTCCGCGTGGCCGGCTGCCGGCATGGTCGGCAGGTATGGCGAGGGCAAGGTGGCCCAGACGCTAGCCGGGGCTCCAAGGGACCTCGCGGGGTCCCGGCCGGTGGGGCGCGGCGG
>JASBVM010000043.1 GCA_029961055.1 Bacillota bacterium | reverse complement strand
GGCGGCTGGCGTCGATGGCGCGGACCAGGTTCTCCGCCGACTTCTGCCCCATCCGCTCCAGGGCCGCCAGCGCCGGCACGCCCAGCGCGTAGAGATCCGAGGCGTCGTGCACCAGCCCCCGGGCCAGCAGCTGGTCGACCACCGCCGGGCCGAGGCCGTCGATGTCCATGCCGGGGCGGCTCGCCCAGTGGAGAAGCGCCTCGCGCAGCTGCGCCGGGCAGCTGGCCCGGTTGGTGCAGCGCGTGGCCGCCTCGCCGGGCAGGCGGACGACGGCGGCGCCGCAGGCCGGACACCGGTCGGGCATGCGGAAGGGCTCTTCCTCGCCCGAGCGGAGCGCCACCTCGACGCGGACCACCTCGGGGATGATCTCGCCCGCCTTCCTCACCCAGACGTGGTCGCCGACGCGGACGTCCTTCTCCCGGACGTAGTCCTCGTTGTGGAGGCTGGCGTGGGTGACGGTGGTCCCCGCCAGGCGGACGGGGTCGAGGACGGCCACCGGGGTGAGGGCGCCGGTCCGGCCGACGCTCACCTCGATGGCGCGGACCACGGTGAGCGCCTCCTCGGCGGGGAACTTCCAGGCGGCCGCCCAGCGCGGCACCTTGGAGGTGGCGCCGAGCCGCTCCTGCTGGTCGCGCCGGTTGACCTTGACCACCATCCCGTCGATCTGGAAAGGAAGCGTCGCCCGCAGCGCAGCCCCCGCCTCGCAGAGATCGGCCGCTTCCTCGATCGAGCGCGCCAGCCGCCACGCCGGCGGCGTGCGGAAACCCCATCGCCGGAGCTGCTCCAGCAGCTCCGCCTGGGTGCCGGGCGGCTCGCCCTCCATGTCCAGGATCTGGTAGAAGAGGGCGGCCAGCGTCCGCCCCGCCGTCACCGCGGGATCCAGCTGGCGAAGCGAGCCGGCCGCGGCGTTGCGCGGGTTGGCGAAGAGGGGGAGGCCCGCCGCCTCCCGCTCCTCGTTGAGGCGTTCGAAGGCCTCGCGGGGCATGTAGACCTCGCCGCGCACGGTCAGCCGGCGCGGCGCGCCCTCGCGCAGAACGAGCGGCACGGAGCGGACCGTGCGCACGTTGGGCGTCACCTCCTCGCCCACCAGGCCGTCGCCGCGGGTGGCGGCCACGGCCAGCCGGCCGTCCTCGTAGGTGACGGCCACGGAGAGGCCGTCGATCTTCGGTTCGACCACGTATTCCACGGGCTCGCCCAGGGCGGCCTCCACGCGCCGCCCGAAGGCGAGCAGCTCCTCGCGGCTGAAGACGTCGTCCAGGCTGAGGAGCGGCTGCGGGTGCCGGACGGGCGGGAACTCGCCGCTCCGGGCGCCACCCACGCGCCGGGTGGGCGAGTCCGGCGCCACCAGCTCGGGGTGCGCCGCCTCCAGCGCCTTCAGCCGCTCCATCAGCTGGTCGAACTCCTCGTCGGAGATCTCGGGCGCGTCCAGGACATAGTAGAGGTACTCGTGGTGGCGGATCAGGCGGCGCAGCCGCTCGATCTCGGCCCGGGCGTCGCCGCCGGCCTCCTGGCCCCTCGTTCCCTCGTCCGCTGCCGCCATGCGGCCTGCTCCTCCTCCTCGTCCAAGGCCCGTTTCGACCCGTCTCCGGCTCCGGAAAGGCGCTGCGGGGAGCGGCGCCATGACGGCGCCCCGGCCTTCCAGGCGCCCGACCGCGCCGCCCGCCGCTCAGGGCTCGTCCCGCTCCGCGAGCCGCTCCACCGGCGCGTAGCGGGCGAGAAGCTTGCGCAGCCCCGCCTCCGGGAAGGCGACGGTCAGCTCCTGCTCCTCTCCGTGGCCGCGGACCTGGACCACGGTCCCCTCACCCCAGACCCGGTGGCGGAGCCGGTCGCCCGCCTGCCACTCCCACGCCGCGGCCGGGGCGGGCGAGGCGGCCGG
>JASBVM010000042.1 GCA_029961055.1 Bacillota bacterium | reverse complement strand
CGTTGGCGGCGGTCCTCCTCTTCGGCGCGCTGGCGCTGAAGCTGACGCGGGACGCTGTCGACGATCACGTAATTCCCCATGGGGGCCGATCATCGAATTCCCCACGGGGTCAATCAGGGAATTCCCCAGGCAGGCGATCAAGGAATTCCCCACCCGGGGCTGATGGCGGATTCGCTACACGGCGGGGGTCACCTCCTCACTGCGGTCGGGCGCAGGCGCCGGTTTGGGTGGTGTAGCTTGACCGGGCCGCTTTCGCGGCCGGTAGCTCGGCCCCTCGATCAGCACGTGGTGGGAGGCGTTGACCAGCCGGTCCAACGCGCCCTCCGCGAGGACCGGATCGGCGAAGAGCGCGTACCAGTCCTGCGGTGGCCGGTTGGAGACCACGATGGTCGAGCGCCGCAGGTAGCGGTCGCAGACCAGCTGGTAGAGGTCCTCGGACTGCGGGGCGGAGAAGGCGTGGAGCCCGAAGTCGTCGAGGATGAGCAGGTCGGGCGCGAGATAGCCGCGGAAGCGCTGCTCGTAGGTGCCGTCGGCGCGGCCGCCGCCGAGGTCCGCCAGCAGCCGGGGTGTCTTGACGTAGCGGACGCGGTAGCCCTTCTCGCAGGCGGCGTAGCCCAGGGCCTGGGCGATGTGGGACTTGCCGACGCCCACCGGCCCGCAGATGAGGACCGACTCCTGGTGCTCCAGGAAGCGCAACGTGGCCAGGTCGCGGATCTGGGCCGCCGGGATCTTGGGGTTGGCCTTGAAGTCGAAGTCGGCCAGGGTCTTGACCTCCTCGAACCGCGCCCGGGCGACCCTGAGCGCCAGGGCCTTCTGCCCGCGCCGGTCCACCTCGTCCTCCAGCAGGAGCGTGAGGAACTCCAGGTAGCCGAGCTGTTGGCGCTGGGCCTGCTCCAGCCGCTCCTGCAGGGTGGCGAGGATGCCGCTGAGCTTGAGCCGCTTGAGCGTCCGTTCCAGGTGATGGACCTGCATGCTGGATCACCTCCCGGCCATGGGGAACGTGAAGGCCTCCCGGCCCCGCAGGTAGGCGCCCGCCTTGGCCGGCGGCGGGGCCTCGGGCAGAGGCTCCTGGTCGAGGCCACGGGCGAGGATGGTCTTGACGGTGCGGTAGCGGGGATCGCCGAAGGCCACCGCCCGCTGGCAGGCTGCGTTGAGGCGCTCGGCACCGTAAGTCTGCTCGAGCCGGAGGATCCCCTGGGCCTGGCGCAGGTGGGTGAGGGTGTCGACGGCCAGGAGGGAGCGCACGGCCTCGAGGACGTCGGGACCCAGCTCCTGGGCGCGCTTGAGACACCACTGGGGCGTGCGCTCGTAGAAGGCAACCTTGTCCGGCGGCAGGTCGGCGGGATCGGTCGTCCGGCCGCGGTCGTGGCGCCGGGGGTGCACCTTGACCAGCTCTTCCCCACGGTAGAACTCCACGAGCTTCTGGGTGAGACGGACGTCGAGCCGTTGGCCCCGCAGCGAGTGCGGGACGGAGTAGAGCGCCCCGGCCACCTGGCAGTGGGCGTCCGGCCCGACCTTGGCGGTGGTCCACGTGCTCGGCTCCCACGCGGTCGCAGGGAGGCGCTGCAGCCGCGGCTTCTCTTCGGCCTGGAAGACCTCGAGCGGACGGCGGTGGGTGGTGCCGTGGATCCGCAGGCCGGCGACCTCCCGGCACCATTCGAGTGCCCGCTGGTTCATCGCCTCCAGCGACAGAAGCTTCTCCGCATCGCCCCGCCAGAGGCTTTCGCGTACGTACGGCATCTGGCGCTCCACGCGGGGCTTGTCCTTGGGGTGGCCGCCCCGGGCCGGGTCGATGAGAAACCCGTAGTGGGCGGCCAGCTCGGCATACGCCCGGTTGAGCGTGGGGTCGTACAGATCGGGCTTGAGGACGCCGTCCTTCAGATTGTCCAGGATCACCCGCCGGACAACTCCCGCGAAGAAGGCGAAGGCCTCCACGTGGCAGAGCAGCCAGGTCTGCCGGTCCATGCGCAGCACGAACCGGACGAACATGTGGCGGCTGTAGCTGAGCACCATGGTGAAGACCCACGTCCTGTGCCTGCGACCGCGTACCGGGTCGAGCCACTCCCCCATGAAGCCGAAGTCCACCTGGGCCTCCTCGCCCGGCTCGACCTCCGGACGCCAGACCGTCACCGGGGCCTGCGGAAGCGCCTCGGGCATCATCGCATGGACGTAACGCCGGAAGGTGGCCACGCTCACCGGCAAGCCGGTCCGCTCGACCAGTCGGCGGTGCACCGTGCTCATGCGGTTCGTCTTGAGCTGCTCGCGGATGAACTCCTGATGGCGGTCCAGTTCGGCGAACCAGCCCGAGCGCGGTCGTTCGTGTGCGATCCCCAGCCCTTCCCGGACGAACCGGCGCCACTCCTCGGCGCTCCGAGCCGGGTCCCGGGTCAGCCCGGCCGCCTCCGCGAGCCGGATGTACTTCCGAACGGTCTTCCGGTCGACGCCCAGGCTCCGGCTGATGGCCTGGATGCTCCGGCCGGCCTGCCAGTGCAGGTAGATCTCCACCAGTTGTTCCACGGTCCACGACCTCCGAGCCAATCCTCCGCACCTCCGCTGCCTGTCGAGGTCGCGGAGGGAGTTCGCTTGTCCACGACGTCGAACTGCCCGGGGGTGGGGAATTGGCTGATCGCGCAGGTGGGGAATTCCGTGATCGAGCGGGTGGGGAATTACTTGATCGGTTTGGCCCTCACGGGTGGGGAATTACATGATCGCTGACAGACGCCGACGACGACCTGCGGGCCTACCGCTGGGTGAGCGGCCTGGTCCTGGCCG
>JASBVM010000041.1 GCA_029961055.1 Bacillota bacterium | reverse complement strand
TTCCTACGTCCACGTGCACTTCGCGGGCTACCCCGAGGTGGCGGCGCGGCTGGTCGCGGCGGCCTCCGGCGCGTAGGCCAAACCTGCACGCGGAGGATCAGCGGAGGCGGGGGTACGGAACTGCCTGGATGATGGCATTTCCGCCATCATGATGTCATTTCCGTGCCTGACCTCCCGGGTCCCCCCGCGCGCGCCGACGGCTACCCCGCCAACGGGATGCCCTCGGCCGCGAACGCTTCGTCGAACGTGAAGATCGCGCGGCACTCGCGCAGGCGGATCACCTCGACGCTGATGCGGTCGACCAGGCTCTCACCCTCGCGCGGCGAGGCGAGCCAAGCAGCCACCGCGCGCGCGTGGAGCGCCTCGTCGACCCAGACGACCGTCACCAGAGGAAGGATCGCCTCGTGGAGCGCCCGCACCGCCTCCAGACCAAGCCGGTGCTGGATCAGGGCGAGCGCCTCGAGCAGGACGTAGTTGTGGGTCAGGAGCGCTTCCCCGCCGTGCACGATGTGCGTCCAGATCGCCCGGGCCGCGCGATGGTTCCGGTCGTCGCGATCGAGGAGCGCGTAGAGGGCAGGGCTATCGATGAAAATCATTCTTGGGGCACCTCGGGAGAGCGGGGCGCCTCTTGCGTGGAGCCGAACGCTTCCGCCAGGTAGCGGTCGTGCTTCCGGGAAGTCTCCCGCCGGCGCGAGGAGAACTTGCCGATCACCGCCGCCGCGCGCGCCAGGGCCCTCGGGCGGTCCGGCATCGAGCGGAGCAGGTAGAGGTCGACGGCTTCGCGCACCAGCCGGGCCACGGAGACGTGGCGCAGCTCGGCGATCTGCCGCAGATTGCGTACCTGCTTTTCCGTCAGCTGGACCTGCATGCGGACCATCGGCCTCACCCTCCGCACGAGCGCACATACAGGGTTGGGGTCACCGCTCCAAGAATAGCACTCATGATGGCATTTCTGCCATCATGATGGCATTTCCGCGCCGCGTCTCCGGAGCACCCCCGCGCGCTCCCAAACGGTAGCCGCCCCGCCCTGCCCCGCCCCACTCCGTCCGCACCTTACCGCCCCGCCGCCGCGCCACCGGCAGCCCCCGCGTCACCGACAGCCGCCTCGCCCTCGGCGCCCTGCGCCCCCCGCGTCACCGCCCGCAGGTGAAAGAGCGCCCGCACCGCGAAGATCAGGAACGGCACCACGCCCAGCGCGATGAAGACCGTGTCCGGCACGATCCGCAGCCAGAGCAGCGCGTGCACCAGCGGCTCCTGGTAGAAGGCCAGCGACCGCGCCGCGAAGAAGCCGCTCCGGAACGCCTCCGCCAGCTGCAGGAAGCCCACCGGCAGGAGCGTCATCACGATCATCCCGACCAGCCCCGCGTTCAGCCCCCAGAACGAGAGCCGCAGCAGCCGCTCGTGGCGGGCCCAGGCGGCCGGCTCGACGACGTTCCGCAGCGCGAAGAGCGCCAGCGCGATGGCGAACATGCCGTAGACGCCCATCAGCGCCCCGTGCGCGTGCGCCAGCGTCAGCCAGGAGCCGTGCTCGAAGTAGGCCACCACCGGCAGGTTGATCAGGAAGCCCAGCACGCCCGCGCCCACCAGGTTCCAGACGCCCGTCGCCACCAGGAAGCGGAAGGCGTCGGCGTAGGCGAAGCCCCGCCCGCCGCGCCGGAGCACCCGCACCTGCTCCCACGCCTCGCCGATCAGGAGCGTCAGCGGGATCACCTCGAGCGCCGAGAAGACCGCGCCCAGGCCGATCCACATCTCCGGCGCGCCGATCCAGTAGTAGTGGTGGCCGGTGCCGACGATCCCCGAGCCCAGCAGGATGGCGAACTGGAAGTAGAGCGCGCGCACCGTCGAGCGGCGCGTCGCCAGCCCCAGGTGGACCATCAGGAAGCCGATCACCGCCACCGCGAACGTCTCGAACATCCCCTCCACCCAGAGGTGGATCACCCACCAGCGCCAGTAGTCCGAGAAGGTGACGCTCACCCCCGGGTTGACCAGGAAGCCGAAGACGTAGAAGGCCGGGATGGTCACGGCCGTGTAGAAGAGGAGGTGCGTCAGCCCGCCCCGGTCCGACTCCGCGCGGAGCGCCGGCTTCAGCGCGCGGTAGACGATGGCGAGCCAGATCAGCATGCCGGCGAAGAGGAGGATCTGCCAGAGCCGCCCCAGCTCGAGGTAGTTCCAGCCCTGGTTGCCGAGCCAGAACCAGAGCCGCCCGAAGACGTTCCGGACGCCCAGCCACTCGCCGAGGAGGCTTCCCAGCGTCACCACGACCAGGGCGCCGAAGAGGAGGTCGACCAGGAGCCCCTGCCGGCGCGGCTCCTTCCCGCTCACCAGCGGCGCGATGTAGAGCCCCATGCCCAGCCAGGCGGTGGCGATCCAGAGGACGGCCAGCTGCAGGTGCCAGGTCCGCGCCACGTTGTAGGGGAACCAGGAACCGATCTCGAGGCCGTAGAAGCGCGTCCCCTCCACGTAGGAGTGCGCCATGTAGGCGCCCATCAGCGTCTGCAGCAGAAAGAGGACGGCCACCACCGCGAAGTACTTGGCCGTCTTCCTCTGGCTCGGCGTCACAGGAAGCGACCCCGGATCGAGCGCCGCCGCCTCCTCCGGCGCCCGCATCTGCATCCCCAGGTTCTTGGCGAAGTACCAGTAGAAGATGCCGCCGAAGGCGAGGATGAGGAGCGCCACGCTGGCCGCGCTCCACCAGAGCGCCGGCCAGGCGACGGTGTTCCCGGCCGCCGGGTCGTACGGCCAGTTGTTCGTGTAGCTCGCCGGCGTCCCCGGCCGCTCCGCCGCGCTCACCCAGGCGGTCCAGAAGAAGAAGTCGCCCAGGTCGCGCAGGTCGCCCGCCGAGGCGCCGGTCAGCGCATCGGCAGGAAGCGCCTGCGCCGGCCGCCCGTTCCGGAAGAGCTGCGCCGTGGCGGCCCGGACCGCCTCGAGCCCCTGCACCTCGCCGGCGCTCAAGCGGAGCGTCTTCGTCGCCGGGTCGTACCGGTTCGTCTTCAACTCCTGCGCCACCGCCGCGTCCACCGCCGCCTTCTCCCCGGCGTCGAGCCCGGCGTACGC
>JASBVM010000040.1 GCA_029961055.1 Bacillota bacterium | reverse complement strand
CCGGGACGGGGCACGGGGACGTCTTCCTCGACGCGCAGGACCTCGGGGCCCCCGTGGGCGCGGATCACCACCGCCCGCATCACCTCGGGCAGACCGCGCGGGATCGGATCGGCGTCCGGGCTCATGCCGCTCCCTCCCACTCGAGCCCGCCTTCCTGCACGCGCACGCGGGCGCCCATCCGCCGCGAGAACGCCTCCAGCCGGCGGGCGATCGGCTCCGCCGTCTCCGCCGCCAGGGGCAAGGCCTCGCCGCGGTCGTTCAGCCGCGCCGGCTCCAGGCGGAGCCGCCGGATGCCGAGGCGTCCGCCCGGCGACGGCACCAGCTCGATCCGGGCGAGGCAGCTCTCCCGGTTCTCCGGAAGGAGGACCGGCTCGTAGGCCGGGCCCTCCCGGTCTCCCCCTCCCTCCCGGCCCGCCAGCTCCGACTCCATGCCCCCGGGCAGGTACTCCGGATGAAAGAGGAAGTTCCCGAGGCTGTAGAGCACCGGCACCCCCGCCGCCTCCCCCAGCCCGTAGGGCGCGTGCGGGTGGTGCCCGAGGATCAGATCCGCCCCGGCCGCCGCCGCCCGCGCCGCGACCTCCCGCTGGTACTCCGCCACGGGCCCCTGGAAGGCCGAGCTCCACTGCGGCGGCACGCCCCAGTGGACGGAGAGGAGGACGAAGTCGGCCGCCCGCCGGGCGCCGGCCAGCGCCTCGGCCAGCCGTTCGAGGTCGGCCTCCACCGCTTCCGTGTGCACCCAGGGCGGGGTGCCCGGCTGCTCGTCGAGCAGGCGCGCGTCCACCTCCCAGCGGGTGCGCACCCGGATGCCGGCGATCCCCGGCCGGCCGGGACCGGCCTGGAAGCCCGGCGGCACGGTGCAGGCCCACGACAGGAAGGCCAGCCTGTACCCGCGCACGGTCAGCCACGCGGGCTCCGTCGCCTCGCCCCAGTCCGTCCCCGCCCCGCTGAAGCGGATGCCCTGGGCGGAGAGCCGGGAGCGCGTGCTTCGCAGCGCCCCCGCTCCCCAGTCCATGATGTGGTTGTTGGCCAGCGAGACGGCGTCCACGCCCAGCTCCGCCAGCCATTCCGCCGCCTCCTCCGGCAGGCGCAGCCGGATGAGCTTCTCCGCCGGCAAGAGCTCCGTCCCCGTCTCGACGATGGGCCCCTCCAGGTTCGCCAGCCGCACGTCCGCCGCCTGCCAGGCCTCGGACCGGACGTCCGGCGACGGCCGGACGAGCGGCGCCACGTCGCCCACGGCCGCCAGCGTGACCGGCTCCCCCACCCCCATGGCCCTCACTCCCCCTTCTCTCCCGTTCCCCGGCCTGCCCGCGCCCGCGCGCCTCTACGCGCGTCCGCGCGCCTCTACCCGCGCGCGCGGGGATCCAGCGCGTCCCGCAACCCGTTGCCCAGGAAGTTGTAGGCGAGCACCACCAGCGTCACCGCCAGGCCGGGATAGACGGCCAGGCTGGGCGCCGTCCAGACGTACTGCTGCGCGTTCTGCAGCATGTTGCCCCAGCTGGCCCTGGGAAGCTGGATCCCCAGTCCCAGGTAGCTGAGCGCGCTCTCCGTCAGGATCGACCAGGCGATCCCCAGCGTCGCGGAGACGATCAGCGAGGGAACCACCTGCGGGAGGAGGTGGCGCGCCAGGATGCGCATCTCCGATGCGCCGACCGCCCTTGCCGCCTCGACGAACTCCCGCTCCTTCCAGCGCAGGGTCTCGCCGTAGATCACCCGCGCCACCTGCATCCAGCTCGACGCCCCGATGACCAGCGCGACCATGAGCGGGGTCCGGCCCAGCACGGTCAGGGCGACGAGCGCGAAGAAGAAGTTGGGGATGGCCATCATCGCGTCCGTCAGGCGCATCAGGACCGTCTCGAGCCGGCCGCCGAAGAAGGCGGCGACCATGCCCGCGACCAGTCCCACGAGCACCGCGAACAGCACGGCCAGCAGGCCGACCGCCAGCGTGACCTGCCCCCCGTGCAGCAGGCGGCTCAGCTCGTCCCGCCCCAGCTCGTCCGTGCCCAGGGGATGCGCCAGGCTGGAGCCGGCCAGCGTGTGCAGGGGGTCGGTCGCATTGGGGTCGGCGCGGTAGACGAGCGGGCCGGCGAAGACCACGAGGTGGGCCGCCACCAGGAAGATCAGCGACGCGCAGGCGAGGCGCTGGCGTCGGAACCGGTGCAGGAACCCCCGCCTCTTCGCCCGGGCTTCCTCGCCCTGCGCGCCCAGCGGCTCGCCGGGCGCCGCCACCCCTTCTTGCGCGGCATGACTGGACACGGCGCTTCCTCCTCGCTCCGCCGGACCGCGGCTCGCGCTCACACGAGCCGGATCCGCGGATCCACCCACGAATGGACCACGTCCACCAGCAGGTTGACCGCCACCACGACGGCCGTGACGACGACGGTGATCCCCATCACCAGGAAGTAGTCGCGCTGCGACGCGGCCTGCACGGCCAGCGAACCCATCCCCGGCCAGCCGAAGACGCTCTCGGTGATGATCGCGCCGCCCAGGAGCCGCGGCACCAGGACGCCCACCATGGAGACGACCGGGACCAGCGCGTTCCGCAGCGCGTGGACGTAGACGATGCTCAGCTCCGGCAGGCCCTTCGCCCGCGCCGTGCGGATGAAGTCCTGCCCGATCACCTCCAGCATGGACGAGCGCGTGAAGCCCACCACGGACGGCAGGGTGGTGGTGGAGAGCACGATCACCGGCATGACCAGGTGCGCCAGCCGGTCCCCCAGCCCCCCTCCCCCGTCCGAGGAAGCGCCCGAGGCGGGCAGGAGCGACCACTCCACCGAGAAGAGCAGGATCAGCATGATCCCGAGCCAGAAGGCGGGCACGCTCAAGCCCAGGGCGCTGGCGAAGCTGATGCCGTGATCCGCCGGCCGGTTCCGCCGCAGCGCCGCCACGGCGCCCAGCGCGACGCCCAGGATGCAGGAGAGCGCCAGCGTCACCGCGCTGAGCAGCAGCGTGTTCGCGAACCGCTGCTCGATCAGCCGCGCCACCGGCTGGCCCGTCGAGAGGGAGGTGCCGAGGTCCCCGCGCACCAGGCCGGAGAGCCAGGCCGCGTAGCGCACCACCACGGGCTGGTCGAGCCCGTAGCGGGCGATGACGGCGCGCCGCTCCCGGGCCGTCATGTCCATGCGCATGGCGGCCGCCGGGCCGCCCGGCGCCAGGTTGACCAGGAAGAACGTGATCGCCGTCACGACCAGGAGCACCACCAGGCTCTGCCCCACCCGGCGGACGAGGAAGCGCGCCATCACCCATCACCCTCGCATCGCGCTGGCCGCCGCGTTGCCGCGTCGCCGCGCCGGCGCCGCGGCGACGCGCGGCCGCACCTCCGCTACCTGGAAAGCCACCACTCGTTCACGTAGTCCATCGCGTCCCGCAGCCCCAGGTCGGGGACGCCGTGCAGCCTGACGCTGCGAACCTGAACTTCCTGCGGGTACCAGAGGAAAACGTACGGAAGCGTCTCGGCCATGTACGCCTGGAGCTGCCGGTAGACCTCCACCCGGCTCTGCGGGTCCGTGGTCTGCTCGCCCCGGATCAGCAGCTGGTCGAGCTTGGGATCCTTGTAGCCGGGGATGTTGTTGCCGGTCTTGGCGGCGCTGGAGATGAAGAACGGAAGCACGTCGGGATCCGCGGGATAGACCCACCAGTTGATGGTGGCGTCGTAGTTCCGCTGCACGACGTCCTTCTGGATGAAGGCGTTCCACTCCATCGAGTTGAGCTGCGCGTCGATCCCGACCTTCCGCAGGTACTGCTGCACCAGCTGGCTGACGGGCTGGACGTCGCCCTTCAGGCCCACGTCGAGGGTGAACCGGAAGGGCTTGCCGTCCTTGACCAGGATGCCGTCGGCGCCGGTCTCCTTCCAGCCGGCCTCGGCCAGGAGCTGCCTGGCCTTCGCCGGATCATAGGGGTAGAGCGACGCCAGGCCGGGGTCGTAGTAGGCCTTCAGCGCCGGCGAGATGGGCGCGTTGGCCACCTGCGCGTAGCCGCGCTCCACCGCCTGGATGACGGCCGGGCGGTCGATGGCGTAGAGCATCGCCTGCCGCACCCGCACGTCCCGGAAGAGCGGGTTCTCCTGGTTCAGCGCGAGCCAGTAGAACTGGACCTGGGTCTCGGGCCGGACGACCAGGTTCCTCGCCGCCTTGATGCGGTCCACCGACGCCTTGTCGTCCAGCGTGAAGATGCCGATCTCGCCGCTCAGGGCCTGCGCGATCTGGGCGTTGGCGTCGGGCAGGACCTTGAAGACCAGCCGGTCCAGATGCGGCGCGCCGCCGAAGTAGTCGGGGTTCCGCACCAGCACGACGTCCTGGCCCGGCGTGAAGCTCTGGAGCTTGAAGGGGCCGGTCCCCACCGGGTGTTCCTTGTTGAACGACGTCAGCGACCAGGGATCCTTCCCCGCGAAGATGTGCCTGGGGAGGATGCCCGCGTTGTACGCCAGGTAGGCGGGCAGCGCCGCGAAGGGCCGCTTCAGGTGGAAGACCACGGTCGTCGGGTCGACCGCGGTGACCTCCTGGACCGCCTTGAAGTACGAGGCGCCGTTGGCGGCCAGCTTGGGGTTGAGCACGATCTGGTTGAAGGTGTACGCGACGTCGTCGGCCGTGAACGGTTGCCCGTCGTGCCACTTGACCCCCGAGCGCAGGTGGAAGGTCCAGCTGAGCCCGTCCTTCGCCGGCTCCCAGGAAGTGGCGAGATCCGGCGCCGGCGAGAGATCCTTCCCCGGCTTCGTCAGGCCGTCGAAGAGGACCCGGTTGACGAAGACGGACTCCACGTACGCGTTGGGGTGCCACGGGTTGAACGTCGGGTCGGCGACGATGGGGATGGTCACCGTCCCGCCGTTCTGCGGGGCGCCCGGGGCGCTCCCGCCCCCCTGCCCCGCGTTGCCCTGGGCGCCGCCGCCACCCGAGCCGCCGCCCGGGCCGCCGCATGCGCCCAGGACCAGCACGAGGGCCAGGGCCACGGGGACGACCCGCATCCACCGGTTCAAGCCCCGGCTCACCTTCTTTCCTCGCGCGATCGCTCGCAAGTCTTGCATCCCCTCTCGGCCTCCTCCCCCCGGCCAACCCCGCTGCGGGGGCTGGCCGCCTGACCTCCCGCGCCCGGGCGGAACCGCCGGCGGCTCCCGCTGCTCCGCTCCGTGGCTCCTCCGCTCCTCCGCTCCGCCCCGCCGCTGCTCCGCCGCGCCGTTCAACGAGCCCAGGTCTCCTCGAAGACGCGCAGCACGTTCCGCCCGATCACCTTCGCGATCTCCTCGTCCGAATAGCCGTGGCTGACCAGCCAGCGCGTGATGTTGGGGAAGCACTCCGCGGGGTTCTCCAGCCCCCGGACGTAGGCGACTTCCTGGAAGGACTCGCCCGAGTGCGTCTGATCGATGGACAGCTGGTTGGCGAACGCATGGTGGAGGCCGACGTGGTCGCCGAAGAGCGTGTCCGGACCGAAGGCCACGTGGTCGATTCCGACCAGGTTGGCGATGTACTCGAAATGCTCCATGACGGAGTCGATGGAATGCTCGCGGTGGTTCCGCGTCAGGGTCGTGTGGGGCGCGGCCTCGATCCCGATCACGCCGCCCTTCTCCGCGCAGGCTTTGAGCACCTCGTCGGGCTTCATCCGGTTGGTGTTCCAGAGCGCCCGGGCGCCGACGTGGCTGATCAGCACCGGCTTCTCGCTGGCCTCGATGACGTCCAGCGCCGTCCGGTCGCCGCAGTGGGCCACGTCGATGGTCATCCCGAGCCGGTTCATGCGCCGCACGACCTGGCGGCCGAAGGCCGTGAGCCCTCCGTCCCGCGCCTCGCGGAGCCCGGAACCCAGCGCGTTGGATTCCGAGTAGGTGATGCCCATGGCGCGGATGCCCAGGCCGTAGAGCACGTCGACGCGGTCGACCTCGTTCTCGATCGCCGTGGCCGCCTCCAGCGAAGGGACCAGGGCGATCCGCCCCTCCGGCCGCGCGCGGTAGAGGTCCGCCACCGTCTGCGCGACGAAGACCATGCCCTGGTGGGCGATGTCGCTGAAGCGCATGCCGATGTCGTGGAGGATGTCCGTCCACTTCCATCCGGCGCGCGACGTGATGACCGCGGTGCCGTCCATGAAGTTCTCGACGAGCACGTCGATCCCGGAGACGCTCAGCCCCTCGTAGCCGGTCCAGTCCCGGCCGTGCCTCCGGTACTCGAAGATCTCCGTCACGTCCTCCGGCACGAGGAAGGCGTGGTCGTGCGCGGAGACGACGGTGTTCTCCTCCAGCAGGCGCTGCACCCGGCGCTCCTGCTCCTCCGTCACCGGCACCTCGTAGGTGGGGACCCGCCCGATCTCCTTCGCAAGCCTGAACGCGCGATAGTCGACACCGGGCTCCAGATACTGGAAGGACCTGTAGCCGGAGTACCGTTTTTGCTTCAACCCGCTCCCCCCTGTGTCGATGTTGGTTCGCATATCGGACCTGGAGTCCGATTTAGGGCACACGGTTCGACGGCGTGCGAGGATCTCCTGCTGAACGGATCCCGGGCAGAAATCCCGTGGAGGAATCGCGGGGCGGAGCGGCGCAATCCCAGTCGGGCGCCGAGCGCGCCCCTCCCATCCCCCGAGGAAGCGGGGCATCTCGCCACGGTGACGGTACGGCTCCGACCTGCCACGCCGGAGGACGCCGACGGGTTCGCGCCACTGCTGCTCCTCTCCGCGGAGGAGTTCCTGCCCGCCGTCTTCGGCCCGTCCACGGCTCCGCTCCTGACCCGGCTCTTCCGCGAGGCCGGCAACCTCTTCAGCTTCCGCCACGTCCGCTTCGCCGAGGCCGGCGGCCGCCTCCTGGGCCTGACCCTGGCCTACTCCGCCGACGAGGAGCGGCGCGAGCGGCTGCGCACCGGCTGGCTCCTGATGCTTGGCCTGGGCGGGGGCTTCCTGGCGCGGCTGGGGCCGCTCCTGAGCGCGCAGGGCCTGGTGGCCGCCGTCCGCCCGGGCGAACACTACCTGAGCAACATCGCCGTCTCGCCTGCGGCGCGCGGGCAGGGGGTGGGGAGCCTCCTCCTCGCCGCCCTGGAGCAGGAAGCCCGCGCCGCGGGCAGCCGGGCGCTGGTCCTGGACGTGGAGACGGCGAACCATGGGGCCATCCGCCTCTACCGGCGTCACGGCTTCGTCGTGGAACGGACGACGGCCCCCCGCCGGCTCGGCCCGCAGAGCTTCCGGTTCCACCGCATGCGCAAGGAGCTCAGGTAGGGCGGCGCGCGCCGGGGAGGCCCGGGAGGCGTGGCCACCAGGCGGCCGTCGAGCGCCCCCTGCTGCAGGAGCAGCCCGGTCAGCGATGCCTGTCCCGGGCGGTTTCGTTTGTTGCGGTTACGCTATACTGGGCGTAGGAGGTGCACCCGATGACCGTCCATGTCGCCCGCTTCGGGCCCGTGATCCCAGGCGACAAGGAAGTCGACGAGATCCGCGCGATCCACGACGCGCTGTCGCCCTCCAGGGCTGAGGCGGGGGTGCGCTACTACCTGGCGGATTCAACCGGTCGCCGGGTGGAGATCCCTCCGTCGATCTTCCGCGTCCTTGTCCAAGCGGCGGAGGATATGGCCCGCGGCCGGTCCGTGGCCATCCTCCACTACGACGAGGAGCTGACGACGCAGCAGGCGGCCGAACTGCTCGGAGTCTCGCGCCCATACCTGATCCGCCTGCTGGAAGATGGCAAGATACGGTACCACATGACCGGCACCCATCGCCGGATCTACATGCGTGACCTTCTCGAGTACAAGGAGCGCCGGGACCGCCGGCGCCATGAGGCACTGATGGAGGTCCGCAGGGTCTCGGAATCGCTCGGGCTCTACGATGACGAAGAGGCGGGCTCATAGGGCCATGCCCTTCGTCGCGTTCCTCGACGCAAACGTGCTCTACCCGGCTGTCCTGCGTGATGTGCTCCTGAGCCTGGCCGAGGCAGGGGTCTGCCAGATCCGCTGGAGCCCGGATGTGCTGGACGAGATGGAACGCCATGTAGCGGCACGGGCCAAGGCCCCCAAGCCGTCCGTCGCCCAGGCTGGTCGCAGGGGCTGCGGGACCTGCGGGATCGGGGGAGGAACGCGCCGCGGCTGGTGATCGGGGACGGGCATCTGGGGATCTGGGGCGCGCTGGGCCACGTCTGACCGGAAGCCGACAAGAAGCGCAAGGCGTTCGAGGTCTGGTGCCAGCGACACGGGTACGCGAAGGCGGCGGAGCGTTTGGCCCGGGACTGGGAGCGGATGGTGACCTTCTACCGCTATCCCAAGGAGCACTGGGTGCACCTGCGGACGACGAACGTGGTGGAGTCGCCGTTCGCGGCGCTGCGGCTGCGGACGGACGCCGCCAAGCGGTTCAAACGGGTGGAGCGGGCGACGGCGGTCGTCTGGAAGATGCGGATGGTGGCCCAGAAGCGCTTCCGCCGGCTGAACGCGCCGGAGCTCCTGGCCAAGGTCTACGCCGGAGTGCGGTACGAGGACGGCATCGAGGTCACCCGGGAGGAGGCCGCCGCCTGAGAGCTTTTCCACACCAATTGACGGAACCTCCTCTCGGACCAGGCATCCCCGCTTCGCCCGCTTCGGTGGTCAGGCGGCGAACCCGCGGGGTGCAAACGGAGAGGCCGCATTACGTTTGATGGGTGAAGACGAGAGCCCTCTGCGTGGCGCTCGAGCGCTGCCCGCACCCTGCCGGTCCGGCCTTGAGTACACGTTCCTCACTACTTTCGCCCGCCTTTCCGTGGTCACCGCTCATGCGCCCCTTGCGCCGCGGCGTGACTGACCGCTCGGCTTTCCGCTTCGCTCGAGGAGCGCCAGAGTCCGCCTCGCGTCCAGGACGTGCCCCGCTTCCGCGAGGTAGACCGCCAAGTCTCTCAGGATCTCCGGTAGGAGATCCTGCTCGTCCGACCAGTGCGCGACGCGAAGCGCCCGGCGCCCTGCCTCCACGGCTTCCCCGCACCGGCCCTGCCGACGGAGCGCGGCGGCGAGCCCGGACCACGCCGCCGCCCTCTCACGGCCCGTCGACGCGCACCCGACGGCCGTGCGAAAGGCCGCCTCCGCCTGCGACGCCATGCCCACGTCCGCAAAGGCGCGGCCGATGTCGAGCCACAGCTCCGCGCCGCCCTCTTCCGCGTTCCGGGCCCGCTCGAGCGCCACCGCAAAGAGCGAGCGCGCCTTCCCGAGATCGGAACGCCGCCAAGCGAGCTCCGCCATCAGCAGCTCCGCGCGCACGGAGAGTTTCCGGAGCCCGTGCCGCCGCGCGAGCCTCACCTGCTCCCGCGCGAGCCGTTCCGCTTCCTCTAGATCGCCCCAGCGCGCCTCGGCCTCCGCCCAGCGGAGCCCCACTTCGACGGCTCCGGCTACACCCTGCCGGAACCAGGC
>JASBVM010000039.1 GCA_029961055.1 Bacillota bacterium | reverse complement strand
GTTCCACCGCATGCGCAAGGAGCTCAGGTAGGGCGGCGCGCGCCGGGGAGGCCCCTTCGGCGAGCCCCTCGTCGTCCAAGGACGCGTCACGACCTCCTCGCGGGCGCCTCCGCGAAGTGATGGCATGCCATCGGAAATGCCATTATGATGGCACTTCCGTGTGCGGGTCCGGAGAAGGGTTCGCGCACACCCTTTGCACCTTTGGCAATCCCCGCCCTTGACGCCGGCGAGCCACCGGCGTTACCCTGCGCCGGGAATGGAATACGTTTTCTGTTAACGTTTTCTCACTTGTTTCCGGCGGAGGGGTGGTGCGCATGCGTGCGCCGACGATCCGGGACGTAGCCCGGCAGGCGGGGGTCTCGCTGGCCACCGTCTCCCGTGTCCTGAACGGCAACCCGTCGGTCCGCGAGGAGATCGCCCGGCGGGTGCGCCAGGCGGCGGAGGAGCTGGGCTACCGGCCCAACCCGAGCGGGCGGAACCTCCGCCTGGGGATCGATCCTTCCTTCGGACCAAGTTTCGATCTGCGCACCCATGTCAACCTGGAGGCCAAGCGTCGCATCGCGCAGCGGGCGGCGGAGGAAGCGCGACCCTCCGACGTGGTGGCGCTCGACTCGGGTTCGACCGTCGCCCAGATGGTGCCCCACCTGCCCCAGGGGGTAGTCGCCTACACCAACTCCCTGGCCGTCCTCCAGGCGATGGCGCGGCGGAACCTGGAGGTGCACCTGGCTCCCGGGCTCTACGTGCCGGCGATGGCGGCGGTCTTCGGGCCGGAGACGGAGGCGTACTTCGCCGAGCGGCGCCTGACGCGCTTCTTCCTCTCGTCGGCGCGCCTGGACGTGCGCAACGGGCTTTACAACGTCAACCCCTTCACCATCGGCGTCAAGCGCGCCCTCCTCACCCGCAGCGAGCAGGTGGTGCTGCTGGTCGACCACGACAAGTTCTGCGACGCCGGCCTGCCGGCCTACGCGCCGCTCTCCGCCATCCACCTGCTGGTCACCGACTACGTCCCCGAGTCCTTCCGCGAGGCGCTCTTCGCCTGGAACGTGCCGGTGATCGAAGTCGCGCGCCCGGCGCGGACCGACTCCGCTCCAGAGACCAGCGCGGGTGACCGCGGCGGAGCCGTCCCCGGCGCGAGCCAGGAGGAAGGGGGGAGCGCCGGTGCCTGAGGAGGAGCTCTGCGCGATCGAGGAGGCGCCTTCCTCGCCTTCGCTCCCGATCTATGTCCTCGCCGACGACCTGACAGGCGCGGCCGACTCGGCCACCTACTTCCGCACCGCCCTGCGGCGGGTGCGCATCGCCTTCGATCCCGCCCGCCCCTGGCAGCCGCTCCATCCGGGCGACCTGGTACAGGTCTTCGACAGTGAGAGCCGGGGGCTGCAGCCCGCCGAGGCAGCCGCGGTCGTTGGGCAGGCCGCGCGCCTCCTGGCGGGGCGGCCGGCGCGGGTCTTCAAGAAGGTTGACTCCACCCTGCGCGGTAACGTCGGTGCCGAGATCGAGGCCACGCTGCACGGGCTCGGCCGCGAGGTGGCGCTTCTCGCCCCCGCCTTCCCGGCCAACGGCCGCCTCGTCGTTGCGGGGCGGCTCCTGGTCGACGGGCGTCCCGTCACGGAGACCGCCGCAGGGCGCGACCCGGTCCACCCCGTCCGCCACGATCGTCTGGCCGACGTAGTCCTCGCCACCAGTTCGCTCGCCGTCGTCGAGAGCGGGGCGGTCGAGCTGGAGGAAGCGCTGGGGGAGGCGCGCCGCCGCTCCCCCGCCGTTCTCGTCCCGGAGACAAAGAGCGAGGAAGATCTCGCGGAGGCGGCCCGCTTCCTAGCGCGTCATCCCGAAGTGCTGCCGGTCGGTTCGGCCGGTCTGGCCCGGCCTCTCGCACCCCTCTGGCTGCGGGAGGAGCCGTCCCCGCCGGCGGCGCCGATGAAGGCGGTCGATCGGCTCCTGGTCCTCGTCGGCAGCGCCAACCCCAAAGCCCATGCGCAGCTGGAGCGGCTGGTCGCGGCTGGTGAGGCGCTCCGCCTGCGCCTGGACACGCCCTGCCTGGCCGAGCCCGCCGGGCGCGAGGAGGAGCTGGCTCGCGCCTCGCGCTGGCTCGCCACCCAGACGGCCCGCGTCGTCGCGGTCGAGCTCGCACCGGAGCGGCCGGCGGGCGCCGGCGGCACGCTCCCCCACTTCGAGGCGGATCTGGCCGAACTCGCGCGGTTCTGGGCGTCGACGTCGCCCGGCCGGAGGCTCGGTCTGGTCAGTACTGGCGGCGACACCACGCTCGCGCTCTGCCGTGCTCTGCGAATCGACGCTTTGTGGCCCCAGGGGGAGGTGATCCCGGGCATGCCGTGGAGCGAGGCGGACGACCGCTTCGTGCTCATCTCCAAAGCAGGGGGATTCGGAGCGGAAGACGCCCTGCTCCGGGCGGTCGACTTCCTGCTCGCTCGTGGAAAGGAAGGGTGAACGCGTTCGTGGAGAGACCGTTGGTAGCCGTGACCATGGGTGATCCGGCGGGCATCGGGCCGGAGATCGTCCTCCTGGCCCTGGCCCGGCCGGAGGTGGGTGCGGCCGTCCGCGCCCTGGTCGTGGGTGACGCCGGGCGCCTCGAGGAGGCGGCGGACGTCCTGCTGCGGGCCAGCCGCCTGCCCTCAGCGCCCCGCATCCGTGCGGTGGCCGATCCGGCCGAGGCCCGCTTCAAGCCGGGGACGGTCGAAGTGGTCGCGCCGGCGCGTGAGGCGGCCGCCGATGTACGCGGCCTGCCCTGGGGCCAGCTCGACGCGCGGTCTGGCCGGGCGGCCTTCGCGTACGTCCGCACGGCGGCCGAGCTGGCCGTAGCCGGAAAGGTGGACGCCATCTCGACCGCGCCCATCAACAAGGAAGCCTGGCGCCTCGCCGGCATCCCCTACCCCGGCCACACGGACGCCCTGGCGCACCTCGCCGGCGTTGGGCGCGTGGCCATGATGCTGGCGAACGGGCGCCTGCGGGTGGTCCACGTGACCACGCACGTGGGTCTGGCGGAGGCTATCCGCCAGCTCTCCCAGGAGCGCGTCCTTGCCACCATCGAGTTGGCCGACGAGGCACTCCGGCGGCTGCTGGGCCGCCGCCCGCACCTGGCGCTCGCCGCGCTCAACCCGCATGCCGGCGAGGGGGGCCTCTTCGGCGAGGAGGAGACGCGCATCCTCCGGCCCGCGGTGGCTGAGGCGCGGGGCCGTGGCCTGGACGTGGACGGGCCACTCCCGGCCGACACCGTCTTCGCCCGCGCTGCGGAAGGCCAGTTCGACGCGGCGATCGCGCTTTACCACGACCAGGGGCACATCGCGGTCAAGATGCTGGGGCTCGATACCGGAGTCAACGTGACGCTCGGGTTGCCCTTCCTTCGCACCTCGGTGGACCACGGCACCGCTTATGACATCGCCGGCCGCGGGGTCGCGCGCGAAGCCAGCATGGTCGCAGCCCTCGAGGCGGTCCGCGACCTGCTGCCCGGCCAGTGAGGAGGAATGTCGCATGAAGATCAAGCGCAGCATCGAAAGGATACCCGGCGGCATGATGATCGTACCGCTCCTGCTGGGCGCCGTCATCCGGACGCTCTTTCCGGGGCTGTTCGATGATCCCGTCTTCAAGTCGTCCTTCACAGGCGGCCTGATGACCGGGGCCTTGCCTCTGCTGGCAGCCTTCTACATCGCCCTGGGCTCGACCATCCGCATCAACGCGGCGGGATACATCCTGAAGAAGGGCGTCGCCCTCTGGGCGGGCAAGATCCTCACGGCTGCGGCCATCGGCTTCCTGATCAAGGCAGCGGCACCCGATCCAAACCACATGCTCCTCGGCCTCTCCGCCCTGGCGATCGTCGCCGCCTTCTCAGACACCAACGGCGGCCTCTACATGGCCCTGATGGGCCAGCTCGGGAAGAAGGTCGAGGACGTCGCGGCCTACTCGATCATGTCGCTCGAGTCCGGCCCCTTCTTCACGATGCTGATCCTGGGCGTCGCCGGCCTGGCCAGCTTCCCCCTGAAGGCCTTCGTCTTCGCGATCCTGCCGTTGATCCTCGGCATGGTCCTCGGGAACCTGGACGAGGAGATGCGTGCTTTCCTCAGCAAGGCGCAGGACGTCCTCATCCCGATGTTCGCCTTGGCCCTGGGGTCGGGCATCAACCTCGTCAACGTGGCCGCCGCGGGCATCACCGGAGTCCTGCTCGGTCTGGCCGTGGTCGTGGTGACCGGGGCCGTCCTGATCCTTCTCGACCGGGCGACCGGAGGGACCGGCCTGGCCGGGATCGCCGCAGCCTCGACGGCGGGGAACGCCGCCGCCGTGCCGACTGCGGTCGCCGCCGCTTATGCCGGATACGCGCCCATCGCCTCGCAGGCTACGGTGCAGGTGGCCGCGTCGGTGGTGGTGACGGCCGTGCTCGTGCCGTTGGTGACCGCGTGGTTCGCACGCCGGGTCGAGGCTCGCCAGCAGCAGGGTGCCGAACCGGTCGAGGAGTCCGTGTAGGGCTCGCAGGGTTCCTCCACAGCGGGGCGCGGATGCGGAGGCGGAGCGGCCCTTCCTTCCACGTCGCGCCCCCAGCTTGCATCCGAAGGGAGGGGTTACCTCTGCACCGCCGGCTTGTCACCGCCGGAGGTCTCGTGTCCAAGCTCCGACGCCTGGGTACCGTGCTGGATCACCTCCGGATCACCAAACGGTCGAAGGCGTGACCGACCCGATCGCCGTGCACCAAGTGCGCGGCGATCGGGTCGAGCTCGGGAGAGTGATCCGGCCCTCGGGGCTAAACTTGGCCACTCGCACCGCCTCGTAGCCCTTGGGTGCCATGTTGCCCGGCAGGCCGCGGAGCGGCATCGGCCCGACTCACCCGTCCGTGCGGCCCGCCTGGAACTTCTCGGCGAGGCGCTCCTCGTAGGTCCGGTGACCCTCCCGGATGTCCACTTCCTCGGGCGCGCGGAGGCTCCCCGCAGATCGGCGGCGGTGCGGGTGCGCACCGGAATAAGGACGCCTGTGTCCCGGGTTCTGGTGGAAAAGTCCTGGGTGAGCTGAGGTCCTTCCGGCTGCACCCGAGGGCGTAGACCGAGGTGCCGCCGGGCAAGCCAGCCAGTTCCTGGCTGGGCAAGGAAAGCCACCCTGAGGTTTCCTGGCGGTAGCCAATCCGCAACCAAGGAAGGACCCCAGAGTGGCTAAGACCAGTCTCTCGCTCTCGGAACTCCTGCGCAACGCCCAGGACGCCCCCGATCCGATCCACGAGTCCTCCGCTGGCTCTTTCAGGCGCTGATCGAGGCCGAGGCCAGCGAGAAGATCGGCGCCGAACGCTACGAGCGCAGCCCCGAGCGGGTGACGCAGCGCAACGGCCACTGCCGGCGGTTGCTCCAGACGCGGGTGGGGACGCTGGAGCTCCAGATCCCCAAGCTCCGCAAGGGCTCGTTCTTCCCCAGCCTCCTCGAGCCGCGGCGGCGTGCCGAGAAGGCGCTGGTCTCGGTCGTCCAGGAGGCGTACGTCCACGGCGTCAGCACGCGGAAGGTCGACGAGCTGGTGGAGAGCCTGGGGCTGGACGGGATCTCCAAGAGCGAGGTCTGGGGCCCGGCGCCGATCCCACCAGCGACGTGGGACCGGTGGTCAGCCAGGCGCAGCTGGAGCGCGTCCTGGGCTACGTGGCCGAGGGCCGCGCGGCCGGGGCACGGCCGCTGGTGGGAGGGGAGCGCGCCGAGCGCCTGGGCCGCGGCTACTTCGTCGAGCCCACGCTCTTCGTCGACGTGACGCCGGAGATGCGCATCGCCCAGGAAGAGATCTTCGGACCGGTCTCGGTGGTGCTTCCTTTCGACGATGAGGCGGAGGCGGTCCGGCTGGCCAACCAGACCATGTACGGGCTGGCCGCCGGCGTCTGGACGCGGGACGTGAAGCGGGCGCTGCGCATGGCCCGGAGCGTCCAGGCGGGGACCGTCTGGCTCAACACCTACCAGCTGCTCTCGCCCACCGCGCCTTTCGGCGGCTACAAGAAGAGCGGCGTCGGCCGCGAGCTGGGGAGGACGGCGCTGGAAGCCTACCTGGAGACGAAGACGGTGATCGCGGATCTGAACGAGGAGCCGTTCTCGTTCTTCTAGTCTCCACCAGTTCGTCCAGCTTCAGCCGCCCGGCCATGTAGAGGTCGAGGATGCGCGGGATGTCGGGCACCGAGCGCCCGTACCAGGTCCCAGTCGCGCAGCCCGACTGCGAAGGGAGGGGGAGAAGGCGTTGAGGCCACCTCCTCGTGCCCGGTCCAGCTGACCCTGCTCTCCGTGCATGCAGGATGGCGACCGCTGACGCAGCCACCCCCAGACGCCCGGCTCACGGCAGAGTCCGACCGCGACCCGGCGGATGCCGGGAGGAAGCCCATGGCGACCTTCCTCCTCCCCGGCGAGGCGGGGGGGTGGAGGATCGTTGCCTCGCTCCAGGTCAACGGAGCCCCTTCGACGCCGCAATGCGTTGGGCCGCAAGGAGTTCGAAGAGGAGGCCCGTCTTAACCGGCCCTTAACAGAGCACCGCCTCGGAGGAGCGGCATTTCTGCTAGCGTGAGATAAGAGACGGGCAGCGTGAGGCGGGGGCGATACCGGTGCGCATCGGGGCGCCTGTGGCGAGGGAGGAGCTGGGCCGGCCTCTTGGCGGCGTCACCGTCTCCGCCCGCGAGGGCGCGGAGCCGGAGGCGCGTACGGAGGCGGGGACGGCGACGGAGCCGAAGATCGTCGTCCGCAACCTCGACACCTATTACGGGACGAAGCAGGCGCTCAAGCGGGTCAGCCTGGCCGCGCCGGCGCACCGCGTCACCGCGTTGATCGGGCCCTCCGGGTGCGGCAAGTCCACCTTCCTGCGGACGCTCAACCGGATGAACGACACCATTCCCGGCTTCCGCATGGAGGGGGAGGTCCTCCTCGACGGCGAGGACATCTATGCGCCCAGCGTGGACGTGGTGGCCCTCCGCCGCCGGGTGGGCATGGTCTTCCAGAGGCCCAACCCCTTTCCGCGGTCCATCTACGACAACGTCGCCTTCGGCCCGCGGCTCCACGGGATGCGGAGGAAGGCCGACCTGGACGAGGTGGTGGAGTGGAGCCTGCAGGCGGCCAACCTCTGGGACGAGGTGAAGGACCGGCTGCGGGAGTCGGCGTTCTCCCTCTCCGGAGGTCAGCAGCAGCGGCTTTGCATCGCCCGGGCGCTGGCCGTCCAGCCGGAGGTGCTCCTGATGGACGAGCCCGCCAGCGCGCTCGATCCTGCCTCGACCAGCCGGATCGAGGACCTGATCACCTACCTCAAGCGCGAATACACCATCATCATCGTCACGCACAACATGCAGCAGGCGGCCCGGATCTCCGATGTCACCGCCTTCTTCCTCAACGGCGAGCTGATCGAGTCGGGGCCGACCAGCGAGATCTTCACGCGGCCCAAGGAGAAGCGGACCGAGGAGTACATCACCGGTCGCTTCGGCTAGACCGCATGGGCCGCAGGGACCTCTGGAGGCAGGAACGTGAGCCGCAAGGGTGACCTGGTCTTCCGTGGGCTGACCACGTTGGGCGCTCTCGTCATCTTCGCCATCGTCCTCCTCATGTTCCTCCAGATGCTGGAGGGATCGCTGCCGACGATCCAGCGGACCGGGATCGAGTTCTTCCTGAAGACGACCTGGGATCCGGTCCACTCCGTCTTTCACGCGCTGCCTGCCATCTGGGGGACGCTGGTCAGCTCGCTCCTGGCGCTGGCGATCGCGGTCCCGCTCGGCCTCGGGGTCGCCATCTTCCTCTCGCAGGTGGCGCCGAACTGGCTCGCCGGCACCGCTTCGGTGACCGTGGAGCTGCTGGCCGCCATCCCCAGCGTCATCTACGGCTACTGGGGGATCTTCGTGCTGGCGCCGGTCCTGCGCCAGCCCGTCGAGCCCTGGCTGGGGAAGTGGTTCGGCTGGCTGCCCCTCTTCCAGGGGCCGCCCTTCGGGATCGGAATGCTGGCGGCAGGGCTGGTCCTCTCCATCATGATCCTGCCCACCGTGGCCGCCATCTCCCGGGACGTGCTGGCGGCCGTCCCGGAGGAGCAGCGCGACGCGGCGCTGGCGCTGGGGGCGACGCGGTGGGAGGCGATCACGGGAGCGTTGCTTCCTTATGCGAGGACGGGGCTGGTGGGCGCCGTGGTGCTGGCGCTCGGCCGGGCCGTGGGCGAGACGATGGCGGTCACCATGCTGATCGGGAACCAGCCGACGCTCTCGCTCTCCCTCTTCTCGCCGGCCTACTCCATGGCCAGCATCATCGCCAACGAGTTCACGGAGGCGCAGACCGTACCGCACGTGTCGGCGCTGGTCACCATCGGGTTGGTGCTCTTCGTCATCGCCTTCCTGCTCAACGCCGGGGCGCGGCTGCTCACCTGGGAGATGGACCGGCGGCTGGGAGGCCAGCGGACGTGAGCCGGCCGCTGGCCCTCGAGGAAGCGACCGCCGGCCGGACGCCCCACCCGCGCCCTCTGCCGCCCCCCGACACGGCGTGGCGGCGGTGGAAGGACCGGCTGATGATCGGGCTGACCGTGGTCGCCTTCCTCCTCGCCGTCGTCCCGCTGGTCCACATTCTGGGCTACACGTTCTGGCAGGGGCTGCCCGCGATCAACTGGGCCTTCTTCACGCAGCTGCCGGCGCCGGTGGGGGAGCCGGGAGGCGGCATCGCCCAGGCGCTGGTAGGCACGCTCGTGATCGTGCTGATGGCCGCGGCCATGGGCGTGCCGGTGGGCCTTCTGGCCGGGATCTACCTGGCCGAGTTCGGGCGGGGCCGGTTCGCCGCCTGGGTCAGCTTCCTGAGCGACGTGCTCACCGGGGTCCCTTCCATCACCGTGGGCATCTTCGCCTACACGCTGATCGTCGTGCCCATGCGCAGCTTCTCCGCCTTCTCGGGCGCGGTGGCGCTGGCCATCCTGATGATCCCCACGGTCACCCGCACGACGGTGGACATGCTCCGCCTGGTGCCGGTGGAGATGCGGGATGGCGCGCTCGCCCTGGGCGCGCCCTGGTGGTACGCGGTGGTCGCCGTGGAGATGCGCCAGGCACTGCCGGGGATCGTGACCGGCGTCATGCTGGCGGTCGCCCGCGTCGCCGGGGAGACGGCGCCGCTCCTCTTCACCGCCTTCGGCTCGGACGTCATGGTCTGGAACGTCTTTCAACCCATGGCCAGCATGACGCTCCAGATCTTCAAGTACTCCATCTCGCCCTTCGCCCAGCAGCAGCGCCTGGCCTGGGGGGCCGCCCTGGTCCTGATCGCGCTGGTGCTGGTGCTCAACCTGGGCGCCAGGGCGCTGGCCAGGCGGATGTCGCGCTACAACGCAGGCCGCCGCTAGGCCGGTTCGGCGGAACGATCACCGGCCGGGGTACCGCCCTCCTCCGCCGGCCCCAGGGGCCTGAGGCGGAGGCTCTGGCGCCGGGGGCGGACGGCCGCCACCTGGACGCGGAGCCGGCCGCGCGCGGGGCCGGTCAGCCGTCCCTCCAGCCCCCCCAGCGCTGGAAGGACACAGCCCCCCGACTCGTTGGCCACCCCTTCGAAGCTCTCGTCGCGGTGGAGTTCCAGGAAGCGGAGCAGCCAGTAGCGCTCGCGCAGCTGGTGGGCATGGCGCACCTCTCCCATGGCGCGCTCGACGTGGCCGATCAGCTCGCCCATGGCCAGCTCGTCGTAGGGCGGCCTCTCGGCGCGGGTCATGGCCACCAGCTGGCGCTGGGCCACCAGGTCGCCGAAGCGCCGCAGCGGCGAGGTCGCCTGGATGTACGGGCTGAGCGCCAGTACCTCGTGGGGTCCGGGTTCCAGGCTGATGCGCGCCCCCTCGCCCTTGCGCGACGAGCGGTAGGGGGCGGGGAGGCGCGCCTGGGCGAGCGCCCGGGCGAAGGCGTGGTTCCCCCAGATCATCGCCTCGGCCACCAGGCGGCGGGCCGGGGTGTCGTAGATCGGCTCCACCTCGATCCGGCCGTCGCGGACGCGCACCTCCACCTCGGCGCGGTCGAAACGGTGGGCGCCGGCGGCCACGCGCCCCTCCTCCAGCCGTTCGGTGAAGTCGCGCAGATCGCGCAGCACGGGGGCGAAGCGCCCCGCCCCCTCCGCGGCGGAGGCGGCAGGGGCGGAAAGGGCCAGGTCCGCCTCCTCGTAGGTGAGGCGGGCGGTCAGCCGCAGGAGCGCCACCTCCACCTGCGCGTCCAGGAGCTCACCGCGCTCGCCGTCGAAGCGGAGGTAGACCGAGACCGACGGGCGCGGTTCCTCCTCGCTCAGCGAGAGCCAGCCCTCGACCAGCTCCTCGGGGAACATGGGCAGCGTCGCCTCGGGGAAGTAGAAGGTCTCGCCACGGCGCATCGCCTCCTGGTCGAGGAGGCTGCCCGGGGGGACGGTCAGGGCCGGAGCCGCGATGTGGACGCCCAGCCAGAGGTCGGCGCCCTCGCGCCAGAAGGAGACGGCGTCGTCCACCTCCCGTGTCTCCGCCGAGTCGATGGCCAGGACGGGGGCGCCGACCGCCTCGACGCGGGCGCGGGGGAGGTCGGCGCCCGGCCGGGCGGCCGCCAGGCGCCCGGCTTCCTCGGCCGCCTGGGGCGAGCGCGCCCGCGGCAGCTCGTGCCGCTCGAAGGCCTCGTTGACATCCTGGTCCAGGATCCCGGCCGCCTCGAAGAGCTCCAGCGCCTCGTCCGGCCCCTCCAGCCCGCTGGCCTCCACCACCTCCGAGGAAGGCGCCCGCGCCTCGCCGTGAAGCGCCCAGAGCGCCAGTGCACGCGCCTCGTCGCGCGCTTCGGTGCTCAGCCGCTCCTCGTGGATCCAGGCCGGGGCCGTGGGGTCGGGCGGGGAAGGCGGCGGAACCTCGCCCTGCAGGCGCCGCTCCAGGGCCGGGCGGAGGCCCTCGGTCCAGGCGGCCAGCGCCTTCAGCCGCTGGCGTCGCGCCTCCACCGCCGAGGCCTCCCGCCGGCTCGCCTCCACCCTCTGGCGGTCCCGCGGGACGAGGCGGCCGTCGACGGCTTCGAAGAAGGTGCTCTCCCGTGCCAGCTGGACCGCCAGGGCCAGGAGCGCCTCCGGGGTTGCCTCCTCCCCCAGGTAGAGGCGCCCCAGCTCCTCCAGGGTGAGGCCGGCCGCGGGACGCTCGCCCGCCTCGTCGAGGGCGGCCGACCAGAGGAGCTCCAGGTCGATGGGCCAGCGGGCCGCCAGCGCATCCAGGGCAGCTGCCACCTCGAGGCGGGAGGCGGGTTCCTCCGCCCCTGGCGCCGTCTCGACCCGCCACGCTCGTTCGGGAAGGAGCTCGATCCGCTCGCCGTCTTCGGCGAGGAGGAGCCAGCGCCCGCGGGACCCGCCGCTCAGGCGGGCTGCCACCTGGAGCCGGCGGCGCCGCTCCCAGACCACCATTCGCATGGTTTCAGTCTAGCGGTTGGCCCGGCGGCGCGCACGGAGGGAGCGGCGGGGCGGAGAGGTTATGGAACGGGGGGAGCGGGAAGCGCCCCCGTCACCGGGGGCGCTTCCCGAGGCGCGTCCCGGGCGGAGTGCCGGGACCTCGGCCCGCCCGGGCCCGCCTCAGCTCGCCGCGGGCAGCGTCGGTTCCGCCTCGCGACGCCGGCGCTCGAAGAGTCGCGGCGCCAGCCAGCGGTCGATGCCCAGGTAGCCCGCGTTGGTCCAGGCGAGCAGGATCAGAAGCGTCAGCGTGTACATCCACCCGTTGGAGCTGGCGGTGCCGGCGAGCATGAAGTTGAGGTTCATGAAGGCGCCCCCGGCGGCGGCGATGGGCGTCAGGAACCCGAGGATGAGGCCGAGGCCGACCAGCATCTCGGCGCCGACGATGAAGTAGGAGAAAGCCGGGCCCGCATGGATGTTGATCAGGAAGTCGAGGAAGTCCCGGTACCACCAGTGGGCCGAGCCGGGGAGAGGCTTGCCGTCCGGACCGGTGAGATGGCCGGCGGCCTTCATCCAGTAGCCGGTGATGGCGGTGCCTGCCTTGGCGCCCACCCAGACGTCCTCGTGCAGCTTCTCCCAGCTGGCGTGGAGCCACTGCCAGCCGATGTAGACCCGGACCAGCAGCCAGACCCAGCTGAACGCCTTGTCGCGGAAGATCCTCATGATGTCCATGATCTCCTCCCTCCTTCGTCTCCGGCGCGCGCTGGGACGGGAGGTTGCCGGCTTCCCACCGCGGCCTGTCGTTGGTTCAACTTAGAGGCTGCCGGGTCTCCTCGTTGATCCGCTGCGCACGGTATCGCGAGGCGGGGGAGGCAGGGCCGCTGCCCGGTTGCACCATAGATGAAAGCGGGCGTAGACCTTAGAATGTGATCGGGTGAACAACGTAGACGACGACCGTCGCCGGCAGGCGGGGCCGGGTGGGGCGGCGAAGGGCCGCTCGAGGGCGCCGCTGGGGCCCCAGGCGCAGCGTGGGCGGGCCCGCCGGCGCAGCCGCACGCCATGGGGGGGATTGAGATGCCCAACGAGACGCCGAAGGCGGGACTGGAAGACGTCGTGGCGGGTACCTCCGAGATCTGCTTTATCGACGGGCTCGAAGGCCGCCTGCTCTACCGGGGCTACGACATCCACGACCTGGCCGAGCACGCGTCCTTCGAGGAGGTCGTCTACCTGCTCTGGCACGGCTCGCTCCCGACCCGGGCGGAGCTGGAGGCCCTGCAGGCGGAGCTGGGGAGCTACAGCCTGCCGGACGAGGTGCTGGAGTACCTGCGGCGCGCACCCGGGACGGCCAATCCCATGTCCGTCCTGCGCACCGCCGTCAGCATGCTCTCGGACACCGACGACCGCGCCGACGACAACGCTCGCGAGGCCAACCTGTCCAAGGCGGCGCGCATGACCGCCCTGATCCCGGTCATCGTCGCCGCCTTCGCCCGGCTGCGCGAGGGGAAGGAGCCGGTTCCCGCCAAGCCGGAGCTGGGCCTGGCCCGGAACTTCCTTTACATGTTGAAGGGCGAGCAGCCCGGCGAGCCGGTGGGCCGCATGTTCGACGTCTGCCTCGTCCTCCACGCCGACCACGAGCTGAACGCCTCCACCTTCGCCGCCCGTGAGACGGTCAGCACCCTCTCCGACCTGTACTCCGCCATCACCTCGGCCGTCGGCACCCTGAAGGGCCCCGCCCACGGCGGCGCCAACACGGCTGTGATGAAGATGCTGCTGGAGATCGGCGAGCCGGAGCGGGTGGACGAGTGGGTCCACGAGGCGCTGGCCGGCAAGAGGAAGATCATGGGCTTCGGCCACCGCGTCTACCGCACGGAGGATCCCCGGGCGACCCACCTGCGCGAGTTCTCCCGCCAGCTGTGCGCGCAGACCGGGAACACGAAGTACTTCCGGATGCAGCAGCGGATCGAGGAGATCATGCTCCAGGAGAAGGGGCTCTACCCGAACGTCGACTTCTACTCGGCGACCACCTACTACTCCATGGGCATCCCCGTCGACCTGTTCACGCCCATCTTCGCCATCAGCCGCATCTCCGGCTGGACCGCCCACGCTCTGGAGCAGTACGCGAACAACCGCCTGATCCGTCCGCGCGCGGAGTACGTGGGGCCGACGCGCGAGACGTACGTGCCGATCGACGAACGTTAGGCTTCCCCGGGCGCAGGAGGCCGCGCCCGCGCCCCGCGCAGCGCACCCCGCGCAGGCCGGCCCCGGACCCCGAGAGCGGCGCCTCGTGCCGCTCGCCGGTCCAGGGCCGGCCCGTCGAACGCTTTCACCGGCTCCCCGCCTCGCCGGCCCCTTCCGCCTCGTCCACCGCTTCGGACCCGCCCGGCTCGGGCTCTCCGCGGACCAGCCAGGCCAGGCCCGCCAGGAGGACGGCCGCCCCCAGCACCTGGGTGGCGGAGAGCCGCTCGCCCAGCAGCAGGACGCCCCAGACCAGTGCGAAGAGCGGTTCGGTGGTGCTCACAAGGGCCGTGCGCCCCGGCCCGATCCGCTCCAGGCTCCGCGTCAGGGCGAGGACGGCGAGGAAGGTGGGAAGGAGGCCGAGGGCCAGGGCCGCCGCCCACGTGCGGGCGGTCCAGCCGCCGGGGCCCCCGGCGCTCCACGTCCAGCGCATCCCGCCCGCCCCGGGGAGGCCCAGCGCCGTCCAGGCGGCCACCGCCAGGAGGGCCGCGAGGCCCCAGGCGACCGCCCTCCGCGCCGCCCCCTCGGGCGTGAGGCCGGCGCGGAGGGCGCGGTCGACCAGAAGCATCTGGACGGTGTTGGACAGGGCGGCGCCCAAGGCCAGCAGGACGCCGGCGCCCCACCCCGGTCCGCCGCCCCAGGTGGCGCCCGCCACCAGCCCCGTCCCCGAGAGCGCCAGGAGCAGCGCCTCGCCGCGCCTGCGGGTGAACGGCTCGGTGCCCAGCAGGTGGCCGCCCAGGGCGACCCAGGCCGGGTAGGTGTAGAGCAGGAGGATCGCCAGCGAGGTGGGGATGCGCGCGAAGCTGGCGAAGAGGAGGAGCGTCGTGCCGGCGTAGCCGACGACACCCGCCAGGGCCAGCTCCAGGCCCGCCCGGCCCCCGCGACGCCGGCCCCTCCCCGCGTGGACCGGGTGCTGGACCGCGGAGGGCGAACCGCCGGCCGGTCGGGCCCGCCGGAGCCACTCCGCCGCCCAGAGCGCCAAGGCGGCCAGGGCGTAGCGGGCCGCCAGCACCGGCGGAACGGCCCCGCCCGAGCCCGTGGCGAGCCGGGCCAAAAGTCCCTCGGTGCTGAAGGAGGCGGCCGAGAGCAGGGCCCAGAGCCAACCGTTCAACCGCTTCACCTCGGACGACGGCTTCGATGCGATCACGGCCGCGGTGAGCCCGACTCCCGGCCCTTTCACCCGGCCGTCCCCGGCTCCAGACCGGCCCGTTCCGCTCGCCGTCCGTCCGGAGGGCGGTGTCAGCCCGGGGCGGGGCCGCTGGAGCCCTGGGATGCGCCGCGGGTGAGCGCGCGGAGGAGCGAGCTCAGCTGGTCGACCAGCGGCGGCTCCAGCGGGGCCGCGGCCTGCACCAGGCGGCGCAGGTCCGGCCGGTCGAGCAGCAGTCCCGCGGTTTCGCGCAGGTCGCGGGGCAGATAGGCCACCAGCGAGGAGCTGTCGCCCAGAACTTCCGCCAGGCTGACCCCGTAGGCGCCGGCCAGCTCGCGCAACGTCTCCAGGTCCGGGCGACGCTCGCCCCGCTCGTAGCGGCCGATGGTGGAGAAATGCTTGCCGGTCAGCCGCTCCACGTCGTAGAGACTGAGACGCCGCTCCAGGCGGAACCGCCTCAGCCGCTCCCCGAGCTGGCGGGCGGACGGCCCGCTCTCAGGCTCCGGCCGGGGCTTGGCTGCATCGCCCGCGCCGCCCTCTCTGCGCTCCCCCGCCGGCATCCGGACGGCCTCGCCTCCAAAGGAGGCACCTTTGGCGCGCGGCGGCGGCTCACCTATAGCCGGTCCGTCCAGATCGACCGGGACGCACGTCCAAACCGAGGCCCACCGGGCGCCCCGGCAGGGGAGCCACCCCGGTGGGCCTCTTCCCCTTCACCATACCGGAACGGGGAAGCGCATGGCAAAGCGTGGGCGGGCGCGCCGGAGCCGGCCCGTCACGGGGCGGGTGCCACGTCGAAGACGACGCTGACGGTGGCCGTGACGGTCAGCTCGCCCGGCTGGACGGGGACGCTCGCCGCCTCCTTCACCGCGGGCGCCCTCATCGAGAACGCAAGCGGCACGGGGCCCGACGAACCCACCTGGAGCGAACGGATACCGGCCAGGCGGAGGCCCGCATGGGCTGCGGCCGCCTCGGCGGCCTGCCGTGCCTGGTCGATGGCCTGGTTGGTCGCCTGGCGCTCCAGCGAGTCGCGATCCCGGACGTCGAAGGTCACGCCCCCCACCTGGTTGGCACCGGCCTCCGTGGCCGCGTCCAGCACCGCGCCGGCGCGGTCCGCGGGGACGCCGACGGAGAGCATGTGGATCGCCTGGTAGCCCGAGGGCCGCGAGGAGGAGGGACCGGGCTCGAAGGTCGGACCCAGCGAGTAGTCGCTGGTCTGGATCTCCTTGTCCGGCACGCCGGCCTGGTGGAGCGCGTCGACCACCCGGGCGATCGCCGCGGTGTTCTGCTGGGCGGCCGCCTGGGCCGTGGCGGCCTGGGTGCGGACACCCACCTGGAGGCGGGCCCAGTCGGGCGCCACCCGGACGCTCCCGCTGCCGCTCACCGAGAGGGTGGGGGAGCCGGCCGCCCCGTTCACGTCGGCTGCGGCAGCCTCCGGTGCCGCCTGCCGCAGCGGTGGCAGGCCGAGGGCGACCAGCCCCGCGGCCAGGAGGACGACCGCCGCGAGGAAGGGGAGCAGGGCGCGCCGCCCCGGCTCGATCCGCCAGCCTCTCCCTCCGGGAACCATCTGCATCACCTCCACCGCCTTGGACGCCCTCCCGTGGAAGGAAGTTGCGCAGGCGGCAACTTCCTCCTCCGCCGTCAGCTTTCCGCTCCGCTTCGCGGCTCTGACGCGCCGGCCCCCATCTCCCAGCGTCGCAGCGCCGCCCGGCCGGCAAGCTACTCCCGACCGGCTCTTCCTGCTCGGAAACCGGTCGGGTGAGCGCTGTGAGGTCGCGGCACAGACGGAGATCCCGCGGGGCGGTGGCGGCCGCGCTCCTGCTCGTCGCGGCCGGGTGGGCGGCGGCGTCGCTCCCCGGTCCGCTTCCTCAGGTCCGCAGCCGGCCGCCGCGTTCGCTGGAGCGGGCGCCAGCACCCGCTCCAGCCCGTCTGCCTGCGCCCGCGGGGCCGGCCCGCGCCGTGGCGGAGCCCTCGTCGCGCGGGGCTCGCGCCGCATCCGAAGCGAAGGGGACGTCCCCGGACGACATCGAGATCCGGCACACGGGGGTGGCTGGCGGAGCGCCGGCGGGCGCGGAGGATCCGCGGGTGCGGGCGCTCCTGCGGCGGAACCGGCTGGCCGTACCCATGGGCACCTTCCGGACGTATTACGGCCACGCCAGCGCCTCCCAGGCAGGCAACATCGAGTTGACGGCCCGCCGCCTCAACGGGCAGGTGGTGGCGCCGGGCGAGGTCTTCTCGATGAACGCCAGGCTCGGGCCCTACGACCGGGCGCACGGCTACGGCGAGGGCCGCATGTTCCTCGGCAACCGCATCGTGCCCAGCATCGGCGGGGGCGTATGCCAGGTCGCCAGCACCCTCTTCAACGCGGTGATGCTGGCCGGCCTGCCGGTGGTGGAGCGGCACCTGCACGGCCTCCTGGTTCCCTACCTGCCGCCCGGACAGGATGCGACGGTGGCGGAGGAAGCGGGGCTCGACTTCCGCTTCCGGAACGACCGCCCCTATCCTCTGGTGGTCGCGGCGGACGTGCTTCCCGGGCGCTGGTTGCGGATCACGGTGTGGGGCCGCGAGAGGCCGGACGTCCTGCTCTGGGAGCACCGGATCCTGGAGGAAAAGCCGGCGCCGGTGGAGGTGGAGCGGGTCGCCCCGGGATCGCATCCGGCCGGGGGCGAGACGCTGCCCGACGGCAGCCGGGTGCTGGCGCCAGGCCAGCCGGGGATGACCGTCCACACCTGGATCGTCCGCATCGGCCCGCACGGCGAGAGGAGGCGGATCGACCTGGGGGTGCACACCTACCAGCCGAGCCCCCGTCGGATCGCCATGCCGGAGCCGGGCCGGGCGCCGGACTGACGTAGGCCAGGCGGCCGGCGCATAGAGGAGGGTGGGTGGGGGGAGCCCTTGCCGTCCGCTCTGGTATTGGCGGGAAGGATCCTGCTTCTGGCCGGGGAGCAGCTCCTCGTCAAGCGCCTGGCCGAGAGGGCGACGGGCGAGCTGGCGGCGGCCTTCCTCTTCTTCGCCTGGGCGACGGTGGCCCTCCTCCCCTTCGCGGTGGCGGTCGCCGGCGGCTGGATCCCGGCGGGGGCGGGCGGCGGCCACGCCTGGGCGGCCCTGCCGGACCGGCTGCCGGATCTGCTGGCGGCCGGCCTCGTCTATACCGCCGCCTTCGTCCTCTACGTGGCGGGGTTGGCCCGGGGCGAGCTGAGCCGTGTGGCGCCGCTCCACGGCGTCAGCCAGATGGCGCTGCTGGTGCTGGCGGTGGGCTTCACGGGCGAGCGGATCAGCCTCGGGCGGGTGGCCGGGATGGCGCTGATGACCCTGGGCACGGCGGCGCTGACCCGGCCCGGCAGGGCGGTCGGCGGGCCGTCCCTGGAGCCGGAGGAGGAGCGATGGGCGGCCTGGGCGACGGTCGGCTACGGCGTCCTGGTGGCGGCGGCGCGGGTGATCGACCGCGAGGCGGCGGCGGGGATGAACCCGGTCCTCTACGCCGCCACCGTCGACGCGCAGGTCACCTTCTGGACGGGGGTGGCCGTCCTGCTGGAACAGGGGGGAGGCGGCCTCCTCCGGCTCCTGCGCCGGTGCGACTGGGTGACGGTGGGGGCGGGGGCCGCCAACGCCGGTTCGTACCTCTTCCTGGTCGCGCTGCTACCCCGGTTGCCGCTGACCGTCCTCGAGCCGGCCAGCGCGCTGGCGGCCCTGGTGGCGGCCCTGGCGGGCGTCCTCTGGGGCGGCGAGAGCTGGCGCGGGAAGCTCCTCCCCGCCTGCCTGATGCTGGCAGGCTCCTGCTTCCTGGCGATGGAGCGGTGAGCAGAAAAGGGGGAGGTTGCCGTGAAGACCCTCTTCCTGAGCACGGGGCCCCGGGCCTGGCGGCGGCTCCTCCTGGCCGCCGCGGGGGCCCTGGCGGCGCTGGCGCTGGCCGGCGCCCTGGCCCAGGGCGCGATCTCCCGCGAGGACCGGGTGGCACTGGGGCCCGGCTCGCCCGGCGAACCCGGCGCGCCCCCGCCGGGGGCCCCGAAGGCCGGGGTGGTGACCGCCGCCCAGCCGGGCGACCACCTGATCGCCCTCACCTTCGACGACGGCCCGGACCCACGCTACACGCCCCAGGTCCTGGCCCTCCTCCGCCGGTACGGCGCGCACGCCACCTTCTTCGTCATCGGCCAGGAAGCCGAGCGGCACCCCGACCTGATCCGCGCCATCGCCGCCTCGGGGAACGAGGTGGGGATCCACGGCTGGTCCCACCGGAGCTTCCAGCGGATGGACGCCGCCACCATGGAGCGGGAGCTGGAACGCTCGGCCCGGCTGCTCGAGAGGGTGACGGGCAGGCCGCCGCGCCTCTTCCGGCCTCCCTTCGGCCGCCTCAACCCCACCGTCCTGGGCGTGGCCGGCCGGCTGGGGCTGACCGTCGTCCTCTGGACGCCCGGCCACGACCCCTTCGACTGGGCGGGTGCCCTGCCCGGCCTGATCGTCCGGCGCTGCTGCACGGGGATCCGGGGCGGCGAGATCATCCTGCTCCACGACGGCGGCGGCGACCGCCGGAACACGGTCCGCGCCCTGGGCACCATCCTGGACCGCCTCCGCGCCGGCCGCTACGAGCCGCTGACGGTGAGCGCGATGCTGGAGCGGTCGGCCCGGCTCCAGGCCGGCACCCCGGCCCCCGGCGGCGGGACCGCCGTGCCGGCGCCGCCGACCGGTTCCGGCTCGCGTTGACACCCTTTGCGTCCGATGGCTAGACTGAGTGGCGGCCGCCGGGTCCGGGCGAAACCCCCGGCGATTTCGCCCCGCGCTGATCCGCTCTTTGTCGCAGGACTGCCGCTTCATAGAGTTGCCTTCCGGGAGGTACCCGCATGGGGCCGCAGCGCCCGACCAAGTTCGTCTTCATCACCGGAGGCGTGGTCTCCGGGCTGGGCAAGGGCATCACCGCCGCCTCGCTGGGACGGCTTCTCAAGGAAGCGGGCTTCACGGTCTCGCTGCAGAAGGTCGATCCCTACATCAACGTTGACGCCGGGACCATGAACCCGCTCCAGCACGGAGAGGTCTTCGTCACCGTCGACGGCGCCGAGACCGACCTCGACCTCGGCCACTACGAGCGCTTCACCGACACCACCGTCAGCCGCGCCCACAACGTCACCACCGGGCAGATCTACCTGAGCGTGATCGAAAAGGAACGGCGGGGCGACTACCTGGGCGGCACCGTGCAGGTGATCCCCCACCTGACCAACGAGATCAAGCACCGCATCCGCTCCGCCGGCGCGGGCGCCGACATCGCCATCGTCGAGGTGGGGGGCACGGTGGGGGACATCGAGAGCCTCCCCTTCCTCGAAGCGATCCGCCAGCTGCGCATCGACCTGGGACGCGACGACGTGCTCTACATCCACGTCACGCTGGTCCCGTACATCGAGGCCTCGGGCGAGCAGAAGACCAAGCCCACCCAGCACAGCGTCAAGGAGCTCCGCTCCATCGGCATCCAGCCGGACATCATCGTCTGCCGCTCGGAGCGCTCCCTCTCCGTGGAGATGCGGGAGAAGATCGCCCTCTTCTGCGACGTCCCCACCGAGGCGGTGGTCGAGAACGTGGACGCCTCCAGCATCTACGAGGTCCCGCTCCTCCTCCACCGGGAGGGGCTGGACCGGATCGTCCTCGACCGCCTGCGGCTCAGCCCGAGGAAGACCGTCGACCTCGCCCCCTGGCGGGCGATGGTGGAGCGGATCCGCCATCCCCACCGGCGGGTGCGCATCGGCTTCGTCGGCAAGTACGTCCGTCTCCAGGACGCCTACCTGAGCATCGTGGAGGCGCTCCACCACGCGGGCGCCGCCCACGACGCCCGCGTCGAGATCGAGTGGATCGAGTCGGAGGAGCTGGAGTCGCCCGAGGCGGATGTGGAGCGCCTCCTGGGCGAGCTGGACGGCATCCTGGTCGGCCCGGGCTTCGGCTCCCGGGGCATCCAGGGGAAGCAGGTGGCCGCCCGCTTCGCGCGCCACCGCCGGATCCCCTACTTCGGGGTCTGCCTGGGGATGCAGGTGGCCGTCATCGACTTCGCCCGCGAGGCGCTGGGCCTCTCGCAGGCCAACAGCACGGAGTTCGACCCCGACACCCCGGACCCCGTCTTCGACCTGATGCCCGACCAGAAGAACCTGACCAAGCTCGGCGGGACGATGCGGCTGGGAGGCTATCCCTGTCGCCTGGCTCCGGGCACCCTCGCCTGGGAGGCCTACGGGCACGCCGACGAGGTGCTGGAGCGCCACCGCCATCGCTTCGAGCTGAACAACACCTACCGCCAGGCGCTCCAGCGCGCGGGCCTCGAAGTCTCCGGCGTCTGGGAGGAAGGGGATCTGGTGGAGATCATGGAACTGGACCGCCGCCTCCATCCCTGGTTCCTGGGCACCCAGTTCCATCCCGAGTTCGGCTCCCGCCCGACCCGGCCCCACCCGCTCTTCGCCGCCTTCGTCGGCGCCGCCCTGGAGCAGCGGGAGAGCGCCGGCCGGCCGATCGGGGTCAGCCTGGAGGAGGTCGAGAAAGATGGATGATCCGGTCGATGCGGGCGGGCCGCCCCCCGGCGCCCCGCCCGAGCCCGCCGGAGAAGAGGCTCCGGCCGGGGGCGGGGGAGGGCGCGGCGCCTCTCTCGCCGCCGGCCTTCTCGTCTCGGTGGTGGTGATCGCGCTCGTCCTGGCCATCCTGCCCGTGCGGCAGCCTGCGCCGGCCGCCCAGGCCCCCTCCGGTCCCTTCTCCGGCCTGGCCGGCCTGGGGACCACCCCCGTCGGTCTCACCGCCGGGCCGCCGGGCGTCGCGCTGCTGGAGATCACCGGCCCCCTGGCCACCACCGGCGGGGTCAGTCTCCTGGGCCAGCCCAGCACCGGCGCCGATCAGGTGGTCCAGCTGCTCCAGCAGGTGGCTGCCTCCCCGGTGGCCAAGGCGCTGGTGATCCGGCTGGACACCCCGGGCGGCAGCGCGGTGGCCGCCTCCGAGATCGGCGAGGCGCTGCAGGCGGTGCGCAAGGCCGGAAAGCCGGTGGTCGTCTCCATGGGCGATGTGGCCGCCTCGGGCGGGTACTGGATCGCCGCCAACGCCGACACCATCGTCGCCAACCCGGCCACCCTGACCGGCAGCATCGGCGTGATCCTCTCCTACACCACCACCTACGGTCTCTACCAGAAGCTGGGCCTGGGCGACGTGACCATCAAGTCCGGGGCCTACAAGGACATCGGCTCCCCCTCGCGGCCCGTGACGCCCGCCGAGCGGCAGATCCTGCAGGGGATCGTCGACGACACCTACCGGCAGTTCGTGCGCATGGTCGCCACGGGACGACACCTGCCGGAGTCGAAGGTGCTGGAGCTGGCCGACGGCCGCGTCTTCACCGGCGGCCAGGCCCTGCGGCTGGGTCTGGTCGACCGCCTGGGGAACCTGAAGGACGCGCTCGACCTGGCCGCCCGAAAGGCGGGCCTGCCCGGCAAGTACCGCGTGATCCGCGTGGCGCCCAACCCGCTGGAGAACCTCGCCGCCGCCTTCGGCCTGGGCGGCCAGAGCAGCCGCGCGGGCCGGCTGGCGCCCCTCCTCCGCGCCCTGCTCGAGGCCGGCGGAAGCAGCCTCCCGCCGGCACCGGCGGGGGCATCCGGCGCGCCGGCGGACCAGGGACTGCTCCTCCTGTACACCGGCGGCTCGGGGCTGGAGGGAAGCCCATGAGCGCGCGGGCCGCACGGACGATGGGGGGGAACTCGCTCGCCGGGGCGCTCTCGGGCGTCGGTGCGATGGTCCTGCGGCCGCGGGGCTTCCTGGCGGCGCTGGGCGACGAGCGGGCCCCCGGGCACGGGGCGCTGCGGGCGCTGGGCTACGAGGTCGGCTTCGCGGCGGCGTTGGTGGGCGGGCTGACCGAGGCCGCCTCCACCACGGGCGGCCGGACGCTGCCCGGAGGCGCCTTCCCGGCGACGCTCTTCCTCTTCTGGGTGGCGCTCTCCCTGGTCGCCTGGCTCGCCTTCGCCGCCGTCCTCCAGCTGACGGCCGGCCTCCTGGGCGGGACGGGCCGGGTGCCGGAGCTGGTGGCCGGCCTCGGCCTCAGCTACGTCCCCAACCTGCTCGCCCCCCTGCCGGTCGCCCTCGCCCACCTCTCCGGGGGTGGCCTCGCGGCGGCCGGCTCCGTCGTGGCCACCGCCATCACCGTCTGGCACCTGGTGCTGGTGGTGCTGGCGGTGAGCGCCGTCCACCGCCTGCGCGCGGAGACGGCGGTGGGCGCGCTGCTCCTGCCTCCCGCGGTCCTGGCGGGGCTGGGCCTGATCGGGCTTCTGCCGCTGGTCACCGGGATCCTGCGCCTGCTGGGCTGAGGGCCGGGCCCGCCCTTCCACGCCTGGACCTGCGCCATGGAATCGGGGGGCCGCCCCCCTCCCCCGGGCGGCCCTCCGTCGACCCGGACCCCGCCCCGCCTGTCGAAGAAGCCGGGACGCCGTCGGCGGGTCGGGAAGGGTAGCCGAACTTGCGGTAGACGTGACGTCGACGCTCCCTCTAGGATCGGCCGTGTGATCTTTCGTCCCAGGAGGCGTACCGTGGTGCACCCTTCCTATGACGCTTCGCGCGACGGTCCGATGCTTGCGGTCGACCTGGTCGCTCCCGGCCCGGCCTGCGGATGCGGCCGACCGGCCGCCGTCGCCGCCGGGACGGGGGAGCCGCGGGTCCGCCCCACCCGTCACCTGGTCGCGTCGAATCGGTTCCCGCCAGCCCTCCGGGCGGTGCGGCCCCCAGCGGCCGACCCGGAGGAAGAGATCCGCTCGACACTGACGGTGGTGCGGGGGGTGCTGGAACTGCTGGCGCGCCCGGGGAGCGGTCTTTCCGAAGAGATGCGCAGCCTGGTGCAGAGCGCGCGCGAGGCGGAGGCGGAGCTGGAGCGGACGCTGGCCGGCCTCCGCACCGCCGTTCGCCAGGCGGCGGAGGAGGCTGCTGCCAGCGCCCCTCTCTCCCCGTCGCCCGGGGAGTCGTCTCCCGCCGGGAGAGGGGAGCTGGAGGAGAAGAAGGGGGAGGGCGACGCTCCCTCGCGGTCGCGCTCGAGCGGCGCCGGGGCGGACCTCCCCCGGTTCGCCGCGATGTGACATGGACCGATCCGGGCGATGGCGTACGAAACCTTCTGGGAGGAAGGAATCGCCTTGCCCCCATGCAAATGGAAGCTACCTGTCAGGAAGGGCGCCTGACGAGGCGGGGGGTGATCCCGTTGACGGAGGATTCCAATACCTCGGCGACGAGCGTGCCGGATCCGATCCGGCCGGTGCGGCTGCAGGCGGAGGGAGCGGGAGGCCGGGGCGTCGTCCTGGCGGTGGACGACAAGCCGTACATCCGCCAGCTCCTCGTCACCGACCTCGGGCTCCAGGGGTACACGGTCCTGGAGGCCGCCGACGGCGAGAGCGCCCTGGAGATCTCGCTGCGCGAGCGGCCCGACGTGGTCCTCCTCGACCTGCTGATGCCCGGCCTGGACGGCTACGAGGTGCTGCGGCGGCTGAGGGGCGATCCGGCCACCGCCGACATCCCCGTCATCATCCTGTCTGCCAAGACCGAGATCGACGGCCCGCCGGCAGTGCCTGGCGCCCAGGGCTACCTGGTCAAGCCCTTCGACCTCGACGACCTGGAGTCGCAGGTGGCCCACTGGGTGGAGTACTCGCGCCAGAACCGGAGCGCACCCTGGCTCTCGACCTGAGCCGGCCGGCTGCGGACGCCCTCCACAGTCAGCCGGCTCTTCCCCTGGGACTTCCCGCCCGGCTTGCGGCCCGCCGCTCCCAGCTGCCGGCCCCGGCTCTCCGCCCAGGTCGCCTGGGCGACCGAAGGCCCGCGCGGGTGGTTCAGCGGCTGAGAAGATCACGGACGGCCGCCTCCAGCTGCCTGTCGACCACGGGCGGCTGGGCCAGCACATCCGCCTCGGTCGCATCGAGAAGACCGTCGCTCCGGAGCCTTCCAGCCGGCAGGACGGGAGCCTGTACGAGGTAGGGCTCGTTCCGCCACACCTGCCGGTTGACCGCCGCCTCCCAGGCGCGGAGCGCCCGTTCCGTCCGGGGCCCGAAGATGCCGTCCTGCGGCCCCGGGTCGAACCCCCACGCGCGCAGGTAACCCTGCATGCCCAGCACGTCCAGGCCGACCATGCCGGGCCGGAGCACGCGCGACGGCCGCAGCGGGCCGAGGCCCGGCCCCTGCGGGTCGGGCACGGCGAGGTCGGGCCGGATCCCCACCCCGTCCACCGCGTGGCCGTCGGGCGTGTAGTAGCGCGCCGTGGTCAGCTTGATGGCGCCGCCGTCGGGCAGTTCGAAGATCTGCTGGACCGAGCCCTTGCCGAAGGTGCGGGTGCCGATCACCTTGCCCACGCCCCGGTCCTGGATGGCACCGGCCACGATCTCGGCGGCGCTGGCCGTGCCCTCGTTGACCAGGACCGCCAGCTTGAAGGACCAGGGAGGCGTGCTGGAGCTGAGCACCTGTTCGTCCTGGGCCGTCTCACCCCTGGTGCGGATGCGGACCACCGGGCCCTGCGGGACGAAGACGCTGGCCACCTGGACGCCCTGCGAGAGGAGGCCGCCCGGGTTGTTCCGCAGGTCGAGGATGAAGCGGTCCTTCCCCTGCATGCGGAAGAACTGGGTGACGAGGGCGACCGTGTCGCCGGTCTCCTGGTCGAAGCTGGAGATCACCAGGTCCACGATCCCCCCGGGGAGCGTCTTCACCGTCACCGGCTGGATCCGGATGGGAGCGCGGGTCAGGGTGACCTGGAAGGGCGCGCCGTTCCCCCTCTGGAGCGTGAGCGTCACCCGGGTCCCGGAGGGGCCCTGGATGTGGGAGGCCGCTTCCTGGGTCGTCCAGCCGCGGGCGTCCTGGCCGTCCACGGCCAGGATCCGGTCGCCGGCGCGGAGGCCGGCCCGGGCCGCCGGGCTGCCCGAGATGGGCGCCACGACGGTGACGAGCCCGTTGATGCTCTCGATCTGGACGCCGATGCCCTCCAGTTGGCCCGTGACCACCTGGTTGCTGAAGCTCCGGTACTCGTCGGGCGTCATGTAGACCGAGTACGGGTCGCCCAGCGACTCCAGGAGCCCCTGGATCGAGCCCTGCCAGAGCTGGTCGGACGAGACCGGGTTGACGTAGACCTGCTCGATCAGCTGCCGGACGGCGTCGAAGAGCTCCGCCCCGGCGGGGGAGCCGGATGGCGAGCCGGCCGCGTCACCCGACGAGGGTTCGCCCGCGCCCGCGGAGGGAGCGGCGCCGACCGGGCTCGCCGGCGGCGCCGCCTGGGCTGCCTGGGCCGCCGCCCATCCCTGCGGCAGCGCCGCGAAGGCCAGCGACACTGCCAGCAGGACGGCCGCCCACCGGAGTCGCAAACGTCCGAGGAAGTTGGCTGACATGGCACGCCTCCATTCCGCGATAGGAAGGGAATTCCCGCCCCGGGTGGGGCTTCCTGCCACGGGGGCGGCGGTCGGGCGCGGCGGCGGGCGGGCGCCGCCGGCAGCGATTTACGGTTTGGTTACAGGTGACGGGGCGGCCGGGCGGAGAACGGGAGGGCCATTATACTCAAGACGACTCGAAGCGCTTCAGGAGGTCCCCTTCCATGTGGCGCAAGCCCAAGCGGGCCGGACCGCCCGGCCTTCCGTTTTTCGTCGTGCTCGTCCTCGCCCTCGTCCTCACCCTTGGCGCGGGGCCGGCGTGGGCGGCGCCTTCCTCGCGTCTGATCCCGGCCGCCCGGGTCTTCGACGACGTCGACGGCCCGGATGCACAGGCGTTCGCGGTGCTGGCGGCGGTGGGGGCCTTCCGCGGCGACCGGGGCATCGGCGGTCCGGTCCGGCCGGCGGAGGCGATCCAGCGGGCCGAGTTCGCCTCCGTTCTCGCCCAGCTGAGCGGCCACTCCGGGGTGGCCAGCGTCATGGGCAGCTTCCAGCCCCCCTACAGCGATGCGGCCGCCATCCCCGACTGGGCGCGGGGAGCGGTCAACGTCGCCTACAGCGCGGGGCTCCTCCGCGGCTACCCCGACGGGAGCTTCCGGCCCGACCGGCCGGTGAGCCAGGCGGAGGTGCTGGCGGCGCTGGCGCGGATGGCGGGCTACACCTCGGCTTCCGGCTCCTGGCCCTCGAACTGGGTCAACCTGGCGGACTCCAAGGGCTTGGCGGACAAGGCGAAGGTGGACGCCGGCGCGGCCGCGTCGCGCGCCTTCGTGGCCCGGGCGGCCTATCGGACGCTCTTCGCCCCGGGGCCGGACGGCCAGACGCTCTTCGCCCGCACCGGCGGCGCGGAGGGCGAGGTGGCCGTGCTCGGCAGCTCCACCATCCGGATCCGCCATCCCGCGTCGGGAAGCGCCATCCGCAACGGCGGGCGCATCCTCTCCACCCGCGGCCTTCCTCCCGCTCCCGCCGGCGTCCGTCCGCTCCCCGGCGCGCTGGCGGCGCTGGGCGAGACGGTCACCTACCGGGATCCCGATCTCTTCACCCTGGCTCCGGACGTGATCGCCATCGGTTTCTCCAGCTGGTCCGACCTGAAGGTGGGGAGCCAGGTCCGCCTCTACCTGGACGGCGGGCGGGTGACGGGGATCGAGCTGGTCGGCTGAGACGCAGCGCTTCCTCCAGCGGCTGGACAGGAACGCCGCGGCCCTCCTGGAGGGTCAGGCCGTGCCGCCGGCGCCGCCGTGAGCGGCCGCCGGCCGCATCAGGTGGTAGCTGGCGGTGCCGATGGCGATCAGCTCGCCCAGGTCGTCGGTCACGTCGACGCTGAGAAAGGCGACCGTCCTCCCGATGCGACGGATCCGCGCCGCGGCGCGGAGGCGGCGGGACTCCAGCGTCGCCCCGTGCAGGTATTCCACGTGCAGGTCGATGGTGGCTTGCTGGGTGCCCGGCGTGGTGTTGGCGACGACGGCGACGCCGGCGGCGGTGTCGATGAGGGTGGCGATGAAGCCGCCGTGGACGCGCCCGGCCATCTGCAGGTGACGGCGTTCGACGGGCATCTCCACCACCGCTTCCTGGGACGAGACGCGGATCGGCGCGATGCCCAGCAGCTCCCAGGCGGGGTTGTCGACAGGAAGCGGCCTTCCGTGAAGAGACGGACCGCTCTGTTCAGGTGCACCCTGAGCGCTCGTCGCGACCACCTCCCGAGGGTCGCCACGAGCATAGCAGAGACTCCGGCGGGTCGCCCGCTCCCTTCTCGCCGCCCGGCTCGCCGCCTACGACTCCAGGAGCCTCGTGCGGACTGCGCCCTCCGGGTAGCGGTCGGGCTGGATGGTCATCTCGCCCGGCTCGGCCTTGAAGCGGAGGCGGTAGGAGCCCTGGCCGAGCTTCTCCAGGCCGCCGACGGCGTCGGCCCGGGCCGAGAAGACAGCCTCCCGGGCGTGGATGTCGAGCCGCCTCTCCACCACCTCGCACATCTCCGGCTGGAACCGGAAGGCGACCGCCCAGCTGTCGGCCAGGCGGTAGGTGGCCTGGAAGGTGGCTCCCCGCTGGGAACGGAGGTCCTGGACCATCTTCTCGAGGTCGGCGGTGACGGCGCCGAAGCCCGCTTCGGTCGTGGCCAAAGGCATGCACCCCCCGCCGCCTAGCATGCGTCGCCGGCGCGAGCCGCATGCGGGGGCGGCCGGGGTGTCGACGGCGCTCACCCGCCCGGCCGGGCCTTGGCCGGGCCGCGGCTCAGGCCTCGGCCACGGCGACGCGCGCGCGCCGGGCGCAGGCGCGGTGGGCGGAGGGGCGGACGTCGCGCAGCTCCACCCGCCGGATCTCCGGGACCTCCTCGGCCAGCCGCGACAGCCGCAGGAAGAGGTCGGCCAGGCAGGGGAGGATCTCCCCGCCCTCGCCCGTCTCGCCCGCCGGCCCCCCCTCTTCCGCCAGCGCGGAGGCCAGCTCCTGTGCGTCCAGGTCGGTCAGCGGCGTGATCCGGACCAGCGGATCGCCCAGCGGGACGGAGCCGCCGTTCCAGGCGGCGGGCGCCAGGCGGCGGACCAGGAGGAGGGGACCGAAGAGGGGGTCCGGTTCGACCGAGACGGCGAGACGGATCCGTTCCGGCTCCTCGCCGGGTGGCTCGCCCACCGGCAGGCCCACCGCCCCCAGGATGGCCTGCGCCTCGCCCGGTGCCAGCCAGCCTTCGCCCGCCCCGGGGGCGAGCCGGGCCAGCCCCGCCCGGGCCAGCTCCCGCGCGCGGGCGACGTCGGCGCCCTCCAGGTCGGGGATCCGGCCGCGCGGCCTGCGGCGGAAGGCGGCGTAGCGGACCGCCCGCGCCAGCGCCCGCACGGTCCGCTCCGGGAAGGGATAGGCGGGCAGCCGCCGCGCCTGCGCGTCGAGGAAGCGGACGGCGGTCCCTTCCTCCCCGGTGGCGAGGAAGTTGGCTACCACCGGCTTCCGCGCGCCCGCCGCCTCCGCCTCGCGCACCCCTTCCACCACCGCCTCGGCCACGGCGGCCGTGTCGGAGATGCCGACGGGGACGAAGAGGACCACCACCGCGTCCACCCCCGGGTCGCGGAGCACCTCGGGGAGCGCCCGCCGGTAGCCCTCGGCCAGCGCCTCGAAGCCCAGGTCGAGCGGCGGGTGGGCCAGGGTGAGCCCTTCGCTGCGCAGCGCGTCCACGGTGATCACGGCGCCCCCGGCGGTGTTGGTCACCACCGCCACCCGGTCGCCCCCGGGCAGCGGTTCGCTCCCCAGGAGGGCGGCGACGTCGAAGAGCTCCTCCAGCGTGTCGGCGCGGATGATGCCGGCCTGGCGGAAGAGCGCGTCCACGGCCACCTCCCGGGCCTGGCCGGCCGCCTGGCGCGCCTCGGAGACCTGGACGCCGGCCGGGGTGCGCGCGCCGCGGACGACCAGGACGGGCTTCCGCGGCGCGATGCGCCGGCAGATGCGCGAGAACTTGCGCGGGTTGCCGAAGGACTCCAGGTAGAGGGCGATCATCTCGGTCTCCGGGTCGTCCTCCCAGTACTGGAGGCAGTCGTTGCCCGAGACGTCCGCCTTGTTCCCCATGCTGACGAAGCTGGAGACGCCGACGCCGATCCGGCTGAGAACGTCGAGGATGGCGATGCCCAGCGCCCCGGACTGGCTGGCCACGCCCAGCCGGCCGGGGGCCGGCAGGCGGGGCGCGAAGCTGGCGTTGAGGCGGAGCTCCCCGGCCGTGTTGATGATGCCCAGGCAGTTGGGCCCCACCAGGCGGATGCCTGCGGCGCGGAGGCGGCGGACCACCTCCTGCTGGAGCGCCTCGCCCTCCGGGCCCGTCTCGGCGAAGCCGGCGGAGGTGATCAGCACCGCCCGGACCCGGGCCTCGATGCAGTCGTCGACCACCTGGAGCACCTCGCGCGCCGGCACCACCACCACCGCCAGGTCGACCGGCTCCGGCAGCTCGCGGACACTGGGGTAGGCGCGGACGGCGGCGACCGAACGGGCCGCCGGGTTGACGGGGTAGACGACGCCCTGGAAGCCGCCCTCCACCAGGTGGCGGAAGAGAAGGTGGCCCAGCCGCCTCGGGTCGCGCGAGGCGCCGATCACCGCCACGGTGGCGGGGCGGAAGAAAGGCTGGAGCGAGGCGGCGGTGGCCAGCTTCTCCCGCGTCTCCTGGAGGGCCCGGCTGCGCTCCGTCTCGCCCAGCGGGAGGACCATGCGCACCGCCCCGCCCTCCCAGCGCTCCGTCGTCTCGTAGCCGGAGTCGTGAAGCACCTGGATCATCTTCCGGTTGGCCGGCAGCACCACCGCCTCGAAGCGCTTGTAGCCCGCCCGCCAGGCCGCCTGGGCCAGGTGTTCCAGGAGCAGCGTGCCCAGGCCCCGCCCCTGGTAGCGGTCGTCGACCAGGAAGGCCACCTCCGCCACGTCGGGCTCGGCCGTGCGGACGAAGTTGCCCACCGCCAGGAAGCGCTCCCCCGCCTCGCAGACGAGCGTCAGGGCGCGGCGCCCGTCGCTCTCCAGGAGCCGCTCCAGCTCCTTCTCGTTCACCTCGCGGACGGCGTGGAAGAAGCGGAAGTAAAGGCTGTCGGGCGAGGCGCCGCGGAAGAGCTCGCGCAGCCGCGCCCGCTCCTCCTCATCGTGGCGGATGGGTCGGAGCTCGGCCACCGTCCCGTCGCGAAGGATGACGCGGGCCACGGCTCAGCCCTCCTCGCTCGCCTCCGCCGGCAGCGGCAGGAGGGAACCGGAACGCGCGATCTCCCCGTAGTAGCGGGCGCTGGGCCGCACCTCCCGCGCCTGGCTCTCGTAGTCCACCCCGATCAGCCCGAAGCGGGGCCGGAAGCCTTCCGCCCACTCGAAGTTGTCCAGCAGCGCCCAGTGGAAGTAGCCGCGCACGTCGATCCCCCGCTGGAGCGCCGCCGCCACCTGCTCCAGGTGGAGGCGGATCCAGCGGACCCGCTCGCGGTCGTCCAGCGTGGCGATCCCGTTCTCGGTCACCACCACCGGACGCCCGAAGGAGGCGGCCGCCTCCAGCGTCCGGCCCAGGCCGTCGGGCGCCCAGACCCAGCCCATCTGCGTGGTCCGCTGCCCGGGCAGCGAGCCCAGGGGGGTGAGCAGCCCGTCCAGGCGCCAGCTCCAGCGGCTCCAGCTGCGCGAGTAGTAGTTCAGCCCCACGAAGTCCTGCTGCTCGCGGATCCGCCGCAGGAAGCCGAGGTTGTAGACGCGCCAGTGCAGCGCCGCGGCCCGGCGGTCGGCGGGGCTCCCCGCATCCAGCGGGACGAAGTCGATCATGTTCTGCGCCACGCCCGCCTTGGGACGGCCCTCGGCCAGGGCGTGGATCGTCTCGTAGGCCAGGTGGTGGGCCTGGACCAGCGCTGCGTGCGCCCGCATCGCCGCGCGCGGCGACCGGAGCTGGGGCGGCCAGACCCCGGTGAGGAAGCCCTGCACCACCAGCACCATCGGCTCGTTGACCGTCACCCACCACTCCACCCCGAGCGGCGAGAGCGCCCGCACCACCCGCTCCACGTAGGCGGCGAAGCGGCGCGGCGCCCCGGGCCAGAGCCAGCCGCCGCGGCTGGCCAGCCAGCTGGGCAGCGTGAAGTGGTAGAGCGTGACCATCGGCGTCACGCCGCGTTCCCGGCAGGCCTCCACCATCTCCGCGTAGTGGTCGAGCTCCCGCCGGTCGTACTCGCCCGGGAAGGGCTCGACCCGCGCCCACTCGACGCCGAACCGGTAGGCGTTCAGCCCCAGGTCGGCCAGCAGCCCGATGTCCTCGCGGAAGCGGTGGTAGTGGTCGGCCGCCCTGCCGGAGCGGTCACCGCCGGCGACGTGACCCGGAACCTGCTCCCAGAGCCACCAGTCGCTCAGCCGGTTCCCGCCCTCCACCTGGTGGCCGCTGGTGGCCGCCCCCCAGAGGAAGTCGGGCGGAAAGCGGAAGACTTCCGGGACCATGCCCCTCACCTCGGCCCTCCGAACTCCCGATCGCGGCGGCGCCGCCGCCCCGCCGAACCCGCGACAAAGGGCGGTGAGCGCCGTCCCGGCCCCGTGGCCGGCGGAGGCTCACCGCCATTATCCCCCAGGGGCACCCTCCGGTCAGTAGACGGTGCGCGGCCGGGAGTACCGTTCCTGGAGGTAGTCCAGCGTCTCCCCGAAGCGCTGGAAGTGGGTCACCTCCCTTTGCCTCAGGAAGGCCAGCACCCGCGAGACCCTCTCGTCCTGGGAGAGGTCGAGCAGGTTCTCGTAGGTGGTGCGCGCCTTCTGCTCCGCCGCCAGGTCCTCGTGCATGCAGGTGACGGGGTCGTCGAACGACTGGAAGTAGGTGGCGGTCCAGGGCATGCCGTTGGCGTCCTGCAGGAACATGCCGTAGCCGTGCTGGGCGTAGTGGCCGCCCAGGCCCGCCGCCTCCAGCTCCCTGGGCGAGGCGTCCTGGATCAGCTTCTGCACCAGCGTGCCCACCATCTCCATGTGAGCCAGCTCCTCGGTGCCGATGTCGATGAGGATGGCCTTGCCGCGCCCGGTGGGCATGGCGAAGGCCTGCGTGAAGTAGCGCCAGGAGGCGGTGAACTCGCCGTCCGGCCCCCCGAACTGGGTCATGATCACCTTGGCCAGCCGGGGATCGGGCCGCGTGATCTCGATGGGCACCTCCAACTGCTTGACGTAGACCCACATGCCGTCTCTGCCCCCTCAGGTGTCCGGCCCGCCCCAGAGCGGATAGGGGAAGGGCGTCCGCGTCCACTGCCACGGGTAGGCGCTCGGGTCCTGGCCGTGGTTCATCAGCGGCCCGTAGCGGCGCACCCACTCCTGGTGCAGGCGCATCAGCTCCTGGACCAGGCGGTTGTAATCCTCCAGCGCCTGCCGGTCGTCGGGGTGGGTGTCGAGGTAGAGGTTGATCTCCAGCGCCGCGAAGTGGAGCTGCTGCATCCGTCGCGAGAGCTCGTCGGGGCTGTAGCCTTCCGCGGTCACCTCGTCCACGCCGCGCCACCTCCTGCCGGCCGGCGCCAGGGCCGGCCCATGTACGGCCGGACCAGGTCGGGCCAGAGCGACCCCTGCCGGAGCGCCTCGTCGTACGGGTACGGATTCCGGTACGAGGCGGCCGACTGGATGGGGACGAAGGCCATGGCCAGATCGATGCCGGCAGGGATGCCGTAGCTCGCCTCGCCGGAGGGCGGCGGCAGCGGCATCCCGGGGCCTCCCTCCGGCCCCGGCCAAGGCGGCAGGTCGGGTCCGAGGCCCGCCGAGCCCGGCTCGGGCTCGGCGGCCTCCGGCGCGGACCCGCCGGTCGCGGGCCCGGTCTGCGCCGGCTCGGAGGCGGTTCGTTGCCCGTCTCCGCGGCGATGTCGCGGATCTCGCAGCACGGCTCTTCCTCCTTCCTGGCGTGGTCAAGCCAGCATATGGACCTCCGCGGCCGGGGGTTCGTCCCGGGGCCGGCCCGGGGGGGGCCGGTCTCCGGCAAAAACGGTGCACTTGCAAACAATAAATTGCGGGCGTATACGAATTTGGGGAGGTGAGTTTGACTTCCACACAGCGAAATTCATAATGTGAATCCAAGTTTCAAGGAAGAAGGTGGCGTATTCTTCATGGCTGAGCGGAGGGAAGATTCGGGCTCCAGGAGCGGTGGCGCCGCTACGGCGGCACGGGGCACCGGACGCGCCGAGATTTCTGCCGGGCGGAATGCTTCCGCCGGCCCGGCAGGTCCGTCCGGAAGGAAGATCCTGGGCTTCATTCTTTGGGCCCTGGTCGCCGTCGTCGTAGCCGCCGCCTTCGCCACGCTGGCCATCCACCGGGGGGAGCGGGTCAACGCGCTCTGGCTCCTGGTCGCGGCGCTGGGCACCTATGCCCTCGGCTACCGCTTCTACGCGCTCTGGATCGCGCGCCGGGTGATGGAGCTCGACCCCGAGCGCGCCACGCCGGCGGTGGCGCACAACGACGGGCGCGACTTCGTGCCCACCAACCGCTGGGTGCTCTACGGTCACCACTTCGCCGCCATCGCGGGGGCGGGGCCGCTGGTCGGGCCGACGCTGGCGGCCCAGATGGGGTGGCTGCCCGGGACGCTCTGGATCGTCGTGGGCGCGGTCCTCGCCGGCGCCGTCCAGGACTTCGTCGTCCTCTTCGCCAGCATGCGGCGGAAGGGGCGGAGCCTGGGCGAGATGGCCAGCGACGAGGTGGGGCCGGTGGGCGGCTGGATCGCCCAGATCGGCACGCTGCTGATGGCGCTGATCGTGCTGGCGGTGCTGGCGCTGGTGGTGGTCAACGCGCTGAAGGGGAGCCCCTGGGGGACCTTCGTGGTGGCCATGACCATCCCCATCGCCATCCTGATGGGCCTCTACATGCGCTTCGTCCGGCCCGGCCAGGTGGGCGAGGCGACGGTGATCGGCGTCGCGCTGATGCTGGTGGCGCTCGTCCTGGGCCGCGGCGTGGCGGACTCGCCGGTGCTGGCGCCCGTCTTCACGCTGACGGCTCCGCAGCTGGCCGTGGCCATCATGATCTACGGCTTCCTCGCCTCCATCCTGCCCGTCTGGTTCCTGCTGGTGCCCCGCGACTACCTCTCCACCTTCCTCAAGCTGGGCACCATCGCTCTCCTCGCCGTGGGCATCGTCGTCGTCCATCCGGAGCTCCAGATGACCGGCGTCACCCGCTTCATCGACGGGACCGGGCCGGTCTTCGCGGGCAGGCTCTTCCCCTTCCTCTTCATCACCATCGCCTGCGGCGCCCTCTCGGGCTGGCACACGGTGATCTCCTCGGGCACCACGCCCAAGCTGCTGGAGCGGGAGACGGACGCGCCCATGATCGGCTACGCCGGCATGCTGGCCGAGTCGTTCGTCGCCGTGATGGCCATGATCGCGGCCACGCTGCTGACGCCGGGTCTCTACTTCGCCATCAACTCGCCCGCCTCGGCCATCGGCACCACGGTCGCCCAGGCGGCGCAGACGGTCAGCTCCTGGGGCTTCCCCATCGACGCCGCCACGCTTCAGCGCACCGCCCAGCTGGTGGGGGAGCAGACGATCCTCTCGCGGACGGGGGGCGCGCCCTCCCTGGCGGTGGGCATGGCCCACGTCTTCTCGCGCTTCCTGGGCGGCGAGGCGGTGATGGCCTTCTGGTACCACTTCGCCATCCTCTTCGAGGCGGTCTTCATCCTGACCACGGTGGACGCGGGCACCCGCGTCGCCCGCTTCATGTTCCAGGGTCTGGTGGGCCGCATCTGGCCGAAGTTCGGTGACGTCGGCTGGTATCCGGGCACGGTGCTGGCCTCGGCGCTGACGGTCGCCATCTGGGGCTACTTCCTCTACGCCGGTGCCACCGATCCCCTGGGCGGCATCAACACCCTCTGGCCGCTCTTCGGCATCGCCAACCAGATGCTGGGCGCGGTCGCGCTGGTGATCGTCACCACCGTCTTCATCAAGATGGGGAAGGCGAAGTACAGCTTCGTCACGCTGGTGCCGATGCTCTTCATGTACGCCACCACCTGGACGGCGGCGCTCCAGAAGATCTTCTCGCCCGACCCGAAGATCGGCTTCTGGGCGCACGCCAACGCCTTCGCGGCCAAGCTGGCGGCGGGGCAGATCCCGGCGCCGGCGAAGACGCTGGCCCAGGCGCACCAGGTGATCTTCAACGACCGGGTGGACGCGGTCCTGACCGGCGTCTTCCTGGTGATCATGGCGGGCATCCTGGTCGACGCGGTCCGCGTCTGGTTGCCCGTCCTCTTCGGCAGGCAGCGGCCCGAGCTCCACGAGGAGCCGTACGAGCCGCGGGTCGCCTTCGAGCCCGGCACGGCCGCCGGCCGCTGAGCGCTGAGCGCCGTCCGGCGCGGACCGGGCCGTCACCCCCGCCGGTGGGAGACGCGAGCGCCCCTCGCCGGCGGGGGCCCGAGGGGGGTGCGTGCAGTGGAAGTCGACGGGAGTCCGCTCCACCGGGGACTGGGGGAGTTCTGGCGCCGGGCGGTCCGGGTCGTCCGCGCCGTCGCCGGCATCCCCGACTACGACCGCTACCTGGAGTTCCACCTGGCCCGGGGGGAGGAGCCCGAGCTGAGCCGGGCCGAGTTCTTCCGGCGCGAGGTCGACAGGAAGTACGGCGACGGAGGTGGAATGCGCTGCTGCTGACCCGGCTGCGGTGCGCGGCGGAGCCCCCGCCCGGGCCGGGATGGTAGGATAGGGGCCCGGGACCGGGCCGAGCCGCCGGTGTCGACGGGCGCCATGCGCCTCCGGCCGGGTCGTGCTCCCGAACCCTGTGGTGAGGTGGAACGGTTGGAGGCCTGGGCGATCGTCAACCCGGCGGCGGGCCGCGGCGACGCGCTCCGCGCCTGGCGCCGGCTCGAGCGGGAGGGGCTCCCTGTGCCCGAGCTCCGCAGCCTGTTCACGGAAGGACCGGGCCACGCCACCCGTCTCGCGCGCCAGGCGGCGGAGGAAGGCGTCGAGAGGCTCCTGGTGGTGGGCGGGGACGGTACGGTGGGGGAGGCGGTCCGCGGGCTGGTGGCCAGCGGGCGCGCAGCCGGGGAGCTCCCGGTGCTGGGCATCCTGCCCGCGGGCACCGGCAACGACTTCGGCCTCGGCCTGGGGCTGCCGACGGATCCCGAGGCGGCCGTCCGGCTCGCCTGCGAGGGGGAAGCCCGGGCGGTGGACCTGATCGCCGTCGAGATCCCCGGGATCGGCCGCCACATCGGCGTCAACACCTTCGGCGCCGGCTTCGACGGCGCCATCGTCCGCGACGTCAACACCGCCTGGTACAAGTCCTTCCTGGGCGGCTTCAGCTACCACACCGCGGTCGTCAAAGGATTTGTCACCTACCGGCCCGTGACCGCCTGGCTCTCGGTGGAGGGGGGCGAGGAGCGGAGGTACGAGCGGGTCTGGCTCTGCAACTGCGTCAACACCGAGCGGCTGGCCGGCGGCATGAAGGCGGCGCCGGGGGCGGACGCCGCCGACGGCCGCCTCAACCTCTTCCTCGTCCACGACCTCTCCCGGGCCGGCGTCCTGCCGCTCTTCGCCCGGATCGTCCAGGGCAGGCACCTGGGCGATCCGCGCACCCTGGTGGAGCCTGTCGCCTCGTTCCGGATCCGCTTCGAGCAGGAGGTGACGGCCCAGCTGGACGGGGAGCTGATGGGCCAGGTCCCCGCCGGCACCGCCATCGCCGTGGAGGTCGTCCCGCAGGCCGTCCGTGTGGCGGGCTACGTCCCGCCCGGCGAGCGAGACGGAGGTCGAGAGCGTTGAGCGACGTCAAGAAGGGTCGTGCCCGGCGCCCGCAGTCCCAGGCGCAGGCGGCGCGCCGGCCTCAGGAAGCCGCCCACCCCGCCTGGGAGCTGGGTCCCCTGGCGGGGGCGCTCCTGCTCCTGGCGGTGACGCCCTTCTTCCGGGGGCTCTACTTCCCGTTCGAGCAGCTGGTGGCGCTTCTGGCCGCCATCCCGCTGGCCGCCTGGGCGCTGGCGCTCCGCTTCCGGCGCGCGCCGGCCGACCCGTGGTCGCTCTTCCGCGCCCGCACCGCCGGCCGGGTGTTCCGCGCCCACTGGCCGGACGTGGCCGCGGCGGGCTTCCTGGTCGCCTACCTGCTCTCGACGCTGGTGGCGGTGGACCGCCGCTCGGCCGTCCAGGAAGATCTCAAGATCCTCCTCTACCTCCTGGTCTACCTGACGATCCGCCTGGCCGGCCTCGGCTACGGGCGGCCCTCTCCGGAACGGGCGGAGAGGGCCGCGCTGGCGGTGGCGGCGGTGCTGGCCGCGACGGGCGGCGCCGTGGCCGTCGCGGGTATCGGGGTGGCGGCGGGCAGCTGGCAGTACAACGGCGCCTGGGACGGGACGCGCCTCTACTCGGTCTTCCAGTATCCGAACACCCTGGCCGCCTACCTGGGAGCCAGCCTCCTGGCGGCGCTGGCGCTCTGGGCGCGGGGGCTGGGCGGGGAGGAGGGCGGCGGCCGCCCGGCCCTCCGCCTTCTCGGCCTCGAGGCGCTGGCCGTCACCGCCTACGTCTCGCTCTTCGCCTTCGTCTTCACCTACTCCCGGGGCGCCCTGCTGGTCCTCCCCGTGACCGCCCTGATCGGCCTCTTCCTGCTGCCACCCGGGCGCCGCCTGGCGACGGTCCTCGAGGCGCTGGTCCTGCTGGTGGCGCTCCTGCCGGGCAGCTTCGGCCTCCTGCTCCGCTCCTTCCCGCAGGCGGCGGGGGCGCTCTACCGGGCGACCGCGGCGGGTCAGGCCGCCCCGCCCGGCAGTTCGTGGGCGGTCTGGGCAACGCTCCTGGCCGGCCTTCCGGTGGTGCTGGCGGGCAGCTGGCTGGCCGCGCTCTGGGGCGGGCGCGCGGCCCGCGCCGCCCTCGCCGGGGCCCGGCGCGCCCTGCCCGGAGCGGGCGCGGCGGGGGCGGTGGCTCTCGGGCTCTGGGCGCCGTCGGGGCTCCTCCACCTGCTGCCCGCACCGCTGGCCGAGCGCCTCAGCCAGATCAACCTCGGCGCCTACTCGGCCTGGTCGCGCCTCGACTGGACGGGGGACGCGCTCCGCCTGGGCCTGCGCGATCCCGTCCTGGGCAGCGGAGGCGGCGCCTGGAACGCGCTCTACCACCAGGTCCAGGCCTACCCGTACTGGTCGACCCAGGTGCACAACGCCCTGGCCCAGATCTGGGTGGAGGCCGGGGCGGTGGGGGTGCTCGCCTTCCTGGCGGTCTGGGCCGGGCTCCTGCGGGCGCTCCTGCGGGCGGTCCGGGCGACGGGGCGCCTCCAGCCGGAGCGGAGGGCGCTGGCGGCCGCGGTGGGGAGCGCGGCGCTCCTCCTCGGCCTTCACAGCCTGATCGACTTCAACCTCTCGCTGTCCGCCGTCTCCGTGGCCCTCTGGGCGCTCCTGGCGGCCGCCCAGAGCCTCTCCGACCAGGCGCCGGCCGGGGCGCTGGCCGAGGCGGGGGCCTCGCAACGCGAGGCTGCGGCCGCCCGGGCGGGGGGCGTCCCCCGGGCGACGCGCCGCCGCGAGGGGGAGGGGACTTCCTGGGGGACGCAGGCGGCCAGCTTCACGGCGCTAGGCTTCGTCTTTCTGCTCGCCCTCTCGCTCGCCGCCGGCTTCCAGGACGGCCAGGCGGCGGCCCAGGCGCTGAACGGGCAGCGCTACCAGCAGGCGGCCGATCTCTTCCAGAAGGCCTCCACCCTGGATCCGTGGAGCGGCTCCTTCCACTTCGACCGCGGGCAGGCGCTGGCCGCGCTGGCGATGACGCAGGCCGACGGCCTGCCCCAGGCGGGAGCGGCGCCCGGCCCCGACGCCCGGCAGCTCCTGGCCCGGGCGCAGAAGGAGATGGAGCGGGGCATCGCGCTCAACCCCACCAACGCCAACATGGCCGCGCTCTACGGCGGCTTCCTGCTCCAGCACGGCCAGATCCAGCCCGGCCTGCGGGAGCTGGAACGGGCGATCGACCTCCAGCCCAAGGTCTCCGGCGGCTACGACAACCTGGCCAGTGCCCGCTGGCAGCTGGCCGTCCAGACGGCGCTCCAGGCCTCCGCGGGCGGGTCGACGCCGGCCGGCGACCCGGCGGCACTCCGTGCCCAGGCACGGGAGCAGATCGGCTTGCTGCGCCAGCTCTGGAGCCGCTACCGGGCCGAGCGCCGGACCGCGCCCGCCGAGGCGATCCGGGAGGGCATGGTGATGCCGGAGTCCACGCCCATGTGGGACCTCCGCCTGGGCCAGCTCGCCCTGGTGGAGGGGCAGGCCCAGGAAGCCGCCCGGCGCATCGCCGCGGCGCTCCCGGGCCTGCCCGCCCAGCTCCAGCCCGAGGCGGCCGCCTGGTGGAGCCTCGCCGGCCGGCCGGAGAGCAGCCTCCCGGCCCAGGCGGCCGGCCTCTTCCAGCAGGTGCGGACCAACCCGGCCTTCTCGGCACAGAAGCAGGCGGCGGAGCGCGCCGTCCAGGCGCTCCGCGCCGCCCTCGCCGGCTGAGCCAGGGGGTGGCCGCGCCCGCGGGACCCCGCGGGACTAGGCCCCGCAGGCGAACCGCTCGTCGAAGATCTCGCCGACCCAGGGCTCCAGCCAGGTCGCCCTCGGCTCGGCCGGCCGCTCGTCGCTCTTCTCGGCCTCGCGGCGGCCGCGGCGGCGGTTCCGCCGCCGCGGGCGGCCCTTGGCCTCCTCCGGCGGGGAGGCGGCCGCCGGTCCGGCCGGCTCCGCGGCCGCCTTTCCGGCCGCAGCCTCCGCCGGCCCCGCCCCCCGCGCCCGCAGGAAGGCGAGCACCACGGGGTGCGTCGGCCGGATCCCCTCGTCGGCGATGAACTGTTCCACGCTCCGGTCGCCGCGCCGCCCGTTGCACTCCTGGCAGCTGCAGACGCAGTTGTCCGGGGTGGTCAAGCCCCCCTGCGACCAGGGCAGGAGGTGATCGATGGTGTCGCCGTGTCCGCCGCACCAGGCGCAGCGGTGGTGGTCCCGCTTCAGGACCTGCTTCCGGATCCGCCGCGCCACGAAGGGGTTGTAGACCAGCTGGATCGTCGACCGTCCGCGCCAGCGCGCGCGTCCCAGGCGGACTTCCTGAAGCGCGGTGCTGCGGCTGCAGGGATCCAGCTTCAGACCGTCGCTGGTCAGCACCCGGATGGTCCGGGCCTCCTCCCGCCGGCGTCCCCCTTCGTGCGCGCCGACGGCGACGGCGACGGCCTGCATAGCTGCCGCTGAGATGGTCGCCCCTCCTCTCCCGAGCTCTCTCCGTTCCGAATCTCTACGCCGTTCCCCGGGGCCTAGGCCGTCCGGCGCTCCGCCTCCAGCCCCAGGTACCTGGACATCTGCAGCACGTACCGGTCCATGCCGCTCTCGCGCAGCTCCGTCGTCTGCGCCAGCGTCCGCCCGATCTCGGAGAGCGTCAGCTGCAGCTCGCTCCGCTCACCCGCTCCCGCCAGGAGGGACGCGCTCTCCAGGAAGGACTCGAAGGCGTCCGCAAGCGATCCCGCCTCGCGCGCCGCCATGGCGCTCACCCGGAGCGCCGCGCCCCGCAGCCGCGGGTCGTCCCCCGCCAGCTCGAGCGCCTCGGCCGCGCGTTCCTGCAGGGCGGCGGTCTGGCCGAGCCCCTGCTCCACCGCGGCCAGCTCCACCAGGAGCCGGACGCGCTCCTCGCCCCCGGCGCCCTCCAGGGCCTGGAGCAGGGCGGCGCGCGCCTCTTCCAGCCGGCCCAGGTCGGCCAGCGCCATGCCGTAGGCGCCGTGCGCCTGGGCGCGCCGGGCTTCCTCGCCCAGCTCGGCGAAGGCCCGGTCGGCCCTGCGACTCCACTCGGCCGCCTCCTCGGCGTCGCCCAGGCGCCGGCTGACCGTCGCCAGCGCGAGCGCGAGCGTGGCCAGCAGGTCGCCCGGCACGGGCTCCGCGCCCGCCGCGCCCGGGGCGGCCTCCTCGGGGGCCGGCTTCGGCCGGGTCAGCTCCTGCCATGCCGCCTGGTAGTATTCCCGCGCCAGGGTAAAGAGCTCCAGCTCCAGGCAGAGGTCGCCCAGCCGGTGGTTGACCAGGATGCGGAGATCGGGCGCCCGCTCCCCCACCCAGGCGAGCAGGTGGTGAGCGGTCATCAGCCGCTCCAGCGCCGCCTCGCGGCTGCCCTGTGCCCGCTCCAGCTCGGCGAGGCGGAGGTGGAGCCGGACCACCCGCTCCCAGTCGCGCTCCCCCATGGCCCGGTCCAGGCAGGCGTGGAAGGTGGCGGTGGCCGTCTCGATCCGGCCTTCGGCCAGCGCCCAGAGGCCCAGCCGCCAGAGCACCTCGGTCACCACGCGGTTGCGGCCCTTGCTCCGGGCGATCGCCACCAGCTTGGCCATGGCGCGCCGGGCGAGATCGCCCATGCCGCGCTCGAAGCAGCGCTGGCCGAAGGCGATCAGGTGCGCCTCCCCGTACGTCTCCGACAGGTAGAGCTCGTAGAGGTAGCCGTCGGGCAGGCCGAGGCCGCGGGTCATGGTGTCCAACGTGTCCACCGAGGGCCAGATGTGGCCGAGTTCCACCGCGCTGACGGCGGCGCGGGTCAGGTTGCCCGCCACCTGGGCCTGGCTGAGGCCCCGCTCGATGCGCAATGCCCGCAGTTGTCTTCCGAGTGTGGTCATGTGGGCCGCCGCCCTCCCCGTCAACACCTGTGACGAGTCGATCTCTTTTGCAAGGTTAGCAGAAAGGCGATCTCGTTGCATCCGGGCGCCTCCGCCGCCGCCTGGCACATGATGGAGCCCCCGGACGGGGGAGCGCTCGCCAGCAGGGCGGAGGACGAGGGTGTATCCTTGTGTTTTGGTCTGGCCCGTTCAGGAAAGGACGTGCGTGGCGAGCGCCGTGATCAGCAAGCGTCAATTCGCCCAGGCGGCCGGGGTGATCGCCGTGGCCACGGTGATCTCCAAGCTGCTGGGCTTCCTGCGCGAGAGCGTCATCGCCGCCCGCTACGGCGCCAGCGGCCTGACCGACGCCTACGTGGTGGCGCAGACGGTGCCCAACCTGGTCTGGCTGGTGGTCGGGACGGCGCTCTCCACCACCGTGGTCCCCGCGTACACCGCGGAGTACGTCCGCGACCCGAAGCGGGCGAGCCAGCTGTACTCCAGCCTCCTCATCCTGGTCAGCGGCGGGACGCTCCTCCTGGTGGCGATCATGTGGGGGCTGACCGTCCCCATGATCGAACTGATCGCGCCGGGCTTCCCCGCGTCGCGCATGGACCTGGCGGTCCGCCTGACGAGGATCCTGCTGCCCATGATGGTCTTCCTCTCCGTGGGGGCGGTGCTGACCGGGGTGGAGCAGGCGCACCGGCGGTTCACGCTGCCGGCGCTGGCGCCGGTCTGGCAGAACCTGACCGTGATCGGCGCGGTCCTCGTGTTCGGCGGGCGGGCGGGGATCGAGGCGGCCGCGGCCGGCCTCCTGGTGGGCACGCTGGTCCAGACGCTGGCCCAGCTGCCGGGGATGCGCGGCCTGGGGCGGTTCACCTGGCGCGTCGACCTGGAGCAGCCGGCGCTGGCCGACGTGGGGCGGCTGATGACGCCGGTGCTGCTGGGGATGGTGGTGGTCCAGCTCAGCCCGGTGATCAACCGGATGCTCGGCTCCAGCCTGCCGGCCGGCAGCATCTCGGCGCTCAACTACGCCAGCCTCCTCTTCATGCTCCCCACCGGCCTCTTCACCGCGGCCGTCGGCACGGTGCTCTACCCGGTGCTCTCGGACCGCGTCGCCCGCGGGGACGAGCCGGGCACGCTGTCGCTGACGCGCCGCGGGCTCGATCTGGGTCTGCTGACCGGGATCCCGGTGGCGCTCCTCCTGATCGTCCTGGGCGAGCCCATCGTCCGCTTCCTCTTCGAGCGCGGGGCCTTCGACTCCCGGGCCACGGCGATGACCTCGGTGGCGCTGGCCATGTACGCGGCGGGGCTGCCGGCGGCCACCACGCAGGATGTCTTGCGGCGCACCTTCTACGCGCGCCAGGACACGCGGACGCCCATGGCGGTCAACATCGCCGGGGTGGCGATCACCATCGCGCTCAGCTTCGCCCTGGTCGGGCCGATGGGGTTGGGCGGCCTGGCGCTGGCCTCCACGGTGGCCACCTGGGTGCAGACGCTCTGGCTGGGGATCGGCCTGAAAGGGCTCCGGGGCGCGCTGGAGGGGGAGGCGGCCAAGTGGACCCGGATCACGCTGGCCTCCCTGGCGATGACCGCCGCGGCCTACGGCTGGGAGAGGGTGGCCGGGGTGCCGGGCCCCGGCACCGGCCTCCTCCACCAGGCGCTCTGGCTCGTGATCGCGGGTCTGATCTCCGTCCTCGTCTACGGCCTCGCCCTCTGGCTCCTCCGCGTTCCAGAGGTACAGGAGGCGCTCTCGGCCGGCAGGCGCATGCTGGCCCGCCGCATGGCGGTCTGAGCCCGTGGGAGCGCTGCGCCGGTACGCCGCCCGCATCGCCCGTTTCAGCCCCAGCGCCCGGGCCTACCTGCTCTACAGCCTCCTCACCAGCCTGAGCTGGAACATGTTCAACCTGGTCTTCAACCTGTACATCCACGCGCTGGGGTACGGGCCGGACTTCGTCGGCCTGCTCAACGGGCTGCCGTCGGTCGCCGTCCTCCTCCTCGGCCTGCCGGTGGGGCTGGCCGCCGACCGGCTGGGCTACCGCCCCTTCCTGCTGGCGGGGACGGTGCTCAACCTGGTGGCCACGGCGGGCCTGGGCCTCGCCCACGGCTCCCTCGAGCTGATCGTGCTCTCCGCCCTCACCGGTGCGGCCGGGGCGCTCTCCTGGGTGATCGGCGCACCCATGATGGCCGCCTACTCGTCGCCGGAGGAGCGGGTCTACCTCTTCTCGGTCAACGAATCGATCATGTTCGGCTCAGGACTGGCCGGAAGCCTCCTGGCCGGCGCCGTCCCCGCCTATGCCGCCGCGCGGCTCGGGCAGCGTTCCACCGACGCGCTCCCGCTCCAGCTCGCCTTCGGCCTGATCGACCTCTTCAACCTGCTGGCCCTCTGGCCCGCACTCCGCATCGGCCTGGAGCCCCGCTCCGACGGGTCGCCCTCGGCCGCGCCGGCCGGAGCTCCCCGCCTGGCCTGGCGCGATCTCCTGCCCGCCGACCGCGAGGAGGCTCGCACCTTCGCGCGCCTGCTCCTGCCCGAGGCGCTCATCGCCTTCGGCGCGGGCGCGATGGTGGTCTTCTTCCAGCTTTACTTCTATCTGGAGTTCGGACTGGATACCTCGCGCATCGGTCTCCTCTTCGGGTTCTCCTCGGTGGTGACGGCCGCGGCCACGCTGGTGGCGCCGGTCCTGGCGGAGCGCTGGGGCGCCGTGCGGACGGTGGTGGGGACGCAGCTCGCCTCGCTCCCCTTCCTGGCCATCCTCGCCTACTCCCGCGACCTGCGCTGGGTGGTGGTCGCCTACTACGCGCGGAACGCGCTGATGAACATGTCCATGCCCGTCCAGACCACCTTCGCCCTGGAACAGGTGAGCGAGCGGCGGCGGGCGACGCTGACCAGCCTCAACGCGATGCTCGGCAGCCTCGGCCGCGGCGGCCTCGGCCCGCTGGCCAGCGGCTACCTCCAGCTCCACTCCGGCTTCAGCGGTGCCTTCACCCTGACCATCGCCTGTTACCTGGTCGGGACGCTCCTCTTCGGCTGGTTCTTCCGGGGCCGCGGCGGCGGCCGGCCGGCCAGGAAGCCCGCCCCCCGGCCGGCGGGGCCCGACCTCACATCGTGAGCTGGCCGCCGGGCGTCGGCACCATGAGAAGGATCCGCTCCTCGCTCCCGTCGGCGACGTCGACGTAGATCAGGTAGACGGAAGAGGACGAGCGGGCGCGCACCTCCCAGGTGAACGCCTCGCGGCCCGACTCCAGGGGGATCACCGCCGGGCGGACCGCCTCCACCGTCAGCCGGGAGGCGGGAGGAAGCCCCCTCTGCGTCCCCGTCCCGGTGGCGATGGCGGCCGCCTGCGAGGCGCTGATCCGCGGGGCCGGCAGCGCCCGGCTGCGGTGATGGAGCCAGTAGGGCAGGCCGTCGAAGCCGACCACCTCGCCGTCGTCCAGCGCCACCCGCACCTTGAGCAGGTCGGGGTAGAGGAGGACCGGCTCCCCGCCCGCGGCGGCGCCGGGCGCGCCGCCTGCCGCCCCGCCCGCGCCCGGGGACGGGGTGGTGTCGACCAGGGTGACGGTGGCGATGCTCCCCGTCACCAGGCTGTAGGTGGGCACCGCGCCGGCGAAGCCGAGCCGGCGGACGAAGTCCGAGGCGATGCGGCGGGCGTCGGCGGGCCCCAGGCGGGCCCTCCCCGGCCCCCGGTTGGAGAGGAGGCTGAGCACGTGGCCTCCCGCCCGCCAGACGTCGACGATCAGCTGTTCCGTTCCGCCCGCCCGGTCCCGCGTCAACACGAACCGGTAGGCCGGCAGCGGCCCGTTCAGCTGCTGGGGCGAAGCGGAGACCCTCCAGGAAGGCCCGCCCCCCGGACCCCGGCTCGCCTCGGCCCACGCCAGCGCCGTCCGCCGCGCCGCCGCCGCGCTGACGTTCGGCCCCCCCGGAGCCTTGGGCGTCATGCTCAGCGCCTCGTCGGAGAAGGGACCGTCGTAGGCCAGCGAGGGCATCCGCTCGATCTCCCGGTTGGCCCGGGCGATCTGGGCGAAGAGCGGATCGACGGCGGGCACGCCGGGCGCCCGGGCGAGCGTCGCGGCCGGGGCGGCCTGCCCCTGCGGCGCCGGCCCGCCACCGGACCGGCCGAGCCGGGGCAGGTGGAGCGCCAGCACCGGGCGTGGCTCCAGCGCGGAGCTCCACAGGTAGTTGCGGGCGGAGAGGTTCCTCGCCGTGGCGTGGAGCTGCCCGTTCAGCTGCGAGAGCGCCTGGCGGAGCGCCAGCAGCTGGGTCGTCTGCTCCCGGGCCGGGGCGGGGGCCGACCCCGCCGCCGTGCCGGCGCTCAGCCGGTCGGCCAGCACGTGCGCGTAGTCCCCCAGCTGGGCCAGAAACTTCCGCGTCGGGGAGAGGTCGACGCTGGAGAGCGGCAGGAGCGAGAGCGAGGCGTGGGCCTGGGAGGCGTAGCGCCAGACCTCCTGGAGCTGGTAGGCCCGGCGGGTGGGGCTGCTCGCCACCAGCGCCTTGTCCAGCGCCACCTCCGCCTGGCCGCTCCGGTCGACCGTGTCGTAGAAGGCCTGCTGGTAGCGGGCCTCCAGCGCCATCTGCATCCGCTGGCGCGCCGAGTGCTCCCAGCCGCCCCAGGCGAGCGCCGCCACGAGGCCGAGACCCAGGACCGCGTTCAGCCAGGCCGGCCCCTGCCGGCGGAAGGGCGGGCGCCGTGCCGGTCCGCGGCCGGGCGCCGCCTCCGCCCCGCTCCCGTCCCGGGCTTCCTGCGTCCGACCGGTCGCTTCCACCTCGGGTGCCGTGCGATCACCGTCGGGGTTGTCGACACGCTCCATGGACGGCACCTCCACCTAGTGCGCGAAGACGTGATGCCCGATGACCAGGGAGATCGGGCGGGTCCAGATCCAGCCGGAGAACGCCTTGGCCGGGTTCCAGAAGTAGAGCGCCCCGTACGTGGGATCCCAGCCGTTGAGCGCGTCCTGGGCCGCCTGGTAGGCCGTGGCGTCCGGGCTCCGCTGCCAGATCAGGCCGTTGGAGACCGACTCGAAGGCGTCCGGCTGGAAGACGACGCCGGCCACCGTGTGCGGAAAGGCCGGGTTTCGCATCCGGTTGAGCACCACCGCCGCCACGGCGACCTGCCCGGCGAAGGGTTCGCCGTGCGCCTCCGCCATCACCAGGCGCGCCAGCAGGTCGACGTCGCCGGCGCGGGTGGCGCCCACCGCCGTCGCCGGCGAGGCGGCCGCGGCGACCAAGCTGGGCGCCTCGGGCGGGTAGCCCAGGGAGCTCCAGGTCCGGGCGCTGACCGTCCCGTCCGCCGGCAGCCCGTTCCGGCTCTGGAAGAGGCGGACCGCCTGCCAGGTGGTCGCCCCGTAGTTGCCGTCGATGGGGCCGCGGTAGTACCCCCGGGCGGCCAGCCGCTGCTGCAGGAGGCGGACGGCGTCGCCCGAGGAGCCCCAGGAGAGCGTGGGCAGAGGGGCGGGGGCGGCACGACCGGACGAGGCCAGGAAGGCGGACAGGAGCAGCAGCGAGGCGAGAAAGGCGCCTCCCTGCCGCGCGAGGCGGCGCAGGGAACGGCGGATGGTCGGCATCGTCTCCTCCTCCTCGGCGCTAGCCTCTGCCGGGGGAGGAGGCGGCTATACGCGCGCGGAAGAGCAGTTACGTATCCCGGACGGCCGGGCGGCCCCGCGGGGGGCCCGTTCCGGACCGCTCCTCCCGAGCCGGGGAAGGGGGTTCGGCGTTGGCAGCTCTGTCGATCGAGGTGGTGCGGGTGGAGAACCCGCACGAGGACAACCTCATTCTCGGCCAGAGCCACTTCATCAAGACGGTGGAAGACCTCTACGAGGCGCTCGTCCAGTCCTCGCCGGGCATCCGCTTCGGCCTCGCCTTCGACGAGGCCTCCGGAGCGAGACTGGTCCGCCGTGCCGGCAACGACCCGGAGCTGGTGGAGCTGGCCACCCGCAACCTCCAAGCCATCGGGGCCGGCCACGCCTTCCTCGTCTTCTTGAAGGAAGCCTTTCCCATCAACGTCCTCAACGCGGTCAAGGCGGTGCCCGAGGTCTGCCGCATCTACGCCGCCACCGCCAACCCGCTGGAGGTGGTGGTGGGCGTCACCGAGCAGGGCCGCGGCATCCTGGGCGTGATCGACGGCTTCCCGCCCGTGGGCGTGGAGAGCGAGGAGGACGAGCGGGCCCGGCACGCGCTCCTGCGCCGCTTCGGCTACAAGCTCTGAGACCTCGCGGCAGTGCGGTCTCCAGGCCCCGGCCGCGGTCCGGGTGGGGCGCTCCCGGCCCGGAGGGCGGCGGGCTGCAGGTCCGGGGCGATCCAGGTACAATGCTTTCATTGCGAGCTCGCCGCCGTCGGCGGAACGCGACGGGACCCGTGGCCGCCGTGGCCGCGCTCGCCCTCGGACCGGCACGGAAGGCGAGCGGAGAACGAAAGGAGCGGAGATCAGGGACGTGTCGACAGAGATAATCTGGTTGGCCCTCATCGTCGGGCTGGTGACACTGGCCGCAGGCGGCCTGGCCATCTCGTCGGTGCTGAGGATCGGTGTCGACAACCCGGAGATCGAGCGCATCGGCCACGCGATCCAGGAGGGAGCGGTGGCCTACATCTCCCGCTCCTACCGGACGCTGGCCGTCGTGGCCGTCATCCTGGCCGTCGTCCTGGCGCTGGCCGTCGGCCTGCCCACCGCCCTCGCCTTCCTCTTCGGCGGGGCGCTCTCGGCGCTGGCCGGCTACGCCGGCATGATGGTCGCCGTGCGGGCGAACATGCGCGTCGCGCAGGTGGCCGACCGCTACGGCCTGCGCGGCACGCTCCGCCTGGCGCTGCGGGGCGGCGCGGTCACCGGCCTCTTCGTCATCGGTCTCGGCCTGACCGGGATCGCCATCCTGCTGCTGCTCCGCGTGCCCGACACCGCCACCGTCGGCTTCGCCTTCGGCGCCAGCCTGATCAGCATCTTCGCCCGGCTGGGCGGCGGCATCTACACCAAGGCCGCGGACGTGGGCGCCGACCTGGTCGGCAAGGTGGAGCAGGGCCTGCCCGAGGACGATCCACGCAACCCCGCCGTCATCGCCGACAACGTGGGCGACAACGTGGGCGACGACGCCGGCATGGCGGCCGACCTCTTCGAGACCTTCGTGGTGACGCTGGTCGGCTCGCTTCTCCTGGCCCACCTGGTCCACCCGGGCCAGCCGGCCTTCGGGGACTACATCCTCCTGCTCGGGGCGGCCGGCGCGGTGGCGGCCATCCTGGGCGCCTTCGTCAACGTGAGCACCGATCGGCCGGAGGGGATCATGCCGGCCCTCTACGGGACGACGGCCATCACCCTCGTCTTCGCGTCGCTGCTCTTCCTGGGTGCGGCGCTCTGGATGGGGGTCGGCCTCCGCCTCTTCCTCGCCGCGCTGCTGGGCGTGGTGGTGACCGCCGTACTCATCCTGGTCACGGACTTCTTCACGTCCAAGAAGTACGGGCCGATCAAGCGCCTGGCGGAGTCGACCCGGAGCGGACCCGCCACCGTGGTCATCTCCGGCACCGCCCTGGGTTTCCGCGCCAGCTTCGTGCCTGCGCTGGTGATCGCCGCCGCCACCCTGGCCGCCTACCAGCTGGGCGGCATCTACGGCATCGGCGTGGCCGTGACCGGGATGCTGGCGCTGGTGGGCTTCATCATCACGCTGGACGCCTACGGGCCCATCACCGACAACGCCGGCGGCATCGCCGAGATGGCGGGCCTCAAGTCGGAGGTGCGCAAGATCACCGACGCCCTGGACGCGGTGGGCAACACCACCAAGGCGGTGACCAAGGGGTACGCCATCGGTTCCGCAGCCCTGGGCGCGCTGGTCCTCTTCGGCTCCTTCGTGCACGAGCTGGCGGGTCGGATGGCGGGCAGGGCCGCCTTCGACCTCTCCAACCCCTTCGTCATCGTGGGGCTGCTGCTGGGCGCGGTGCTTCCCTTCCTCTTCGCCTCCTACGGTCTGGAGGCGGTGGGGCGGGCGGCGCTGGGCGTGGTGGAGGAGGTGCGGCGCCAGCTGCGCCAGCGACCCGGCATCCTGCAGGGCACCGAGAGGCCGGACTACGGCCGGACCGTGGACATCGTCACGGCGGGCGCGCTGCGCAGCATGACGCTCCCCGCGCTCATCCCCGTGCTCGCACCGCCCATCGTCGGCTTCGGGCTCGGCTCCCACGGCTGGCAGGCGCTGGGCGGGCTGCTCCTGGGGACGCTGGTGAGTGGCTTCTTCCTCGCGCTCTACCTGACCACCAGCGGCGCCGCCTGGGACAACGCCAAGAAGTACATCGAGGACGGCGCCTACGGGGGCAAGGGGACGCCCGAGCATGCGGCGGCGGTGGTGGGCGACACCATCGGCGATCCCTTCAAGGACACGGCGGGGCCCGCGATCAACCCGCTGATCAAGATCGTCAACGTGGTCGCGCTGCTGATCGTTCCGCTCCTGTCGATCGGCTGAGGGGCGGGTTCGCCGCGGAAGCGGAGGGGCGGAGGGGCGGCGCCCGGGGCGCGCCGCCCCCGACTCTCTTCTGCGCGGTCGGCCGCCGGATCCCGAACGAGGTCGAGGCCGCGGGGCCGGGGGCGTCCCTCGCAGACGGCCGGCGGAGCGGCGATCATGCCGGCCGGGGCCGGGTCGGCGCACCTCCCACGTGGCCAGGAATCGGCGCACCTCCCACGTGGCCAGGAAGAGGGGAGGAGCAGGTCAGCGGGCCGGTTCCCGCGCTCCCCCCGCCTCTCCTCCGTAGAGCCGGATCAGCTCCGACCGCGTCACCCAGACCAGGGTCGCCTGGCGCCGCGAAGCGCCGCCGGCCGCGCCGTCCCGAGCGGTGCCGTTGCGGCGGCGCCGGAGCCACTCCTCGTACCTCCCGAGCATCCAGGCCTGGCTGCGGGGCAGCTCCGTCTCGTGCCAGCCGAGGCGCGCGATGACGCCGCCGAAGAGGCTGCGGCCGAAGCAGACCGTATACTCGGGGGGTACCTCGGGCCCCGCCAGGTACTCGGCCAGCGCCTTCATCTGCTGGCGGGCCAGCCGGAAGAGGGCGAAGGTCGCCTTGGGGTCGAGGGAGCCGGCGGCGCCCAGCTGGCGGAGGCGGCGGTTGTCGAGGTGGACCTCGATGGCGGGTTGGCCGTCCCGGAGGACGACGCGTCCCTCCGGGTCGGCGACGGTGGGGCCGCGGTAGCGGGTGAGCGCGGGCAGGTAGATGGTGGGCTGGCCCTGGGCGTCGTAGACGCGGCGTGCGCCGGTGACGCGGTCGTAGGCCCAGTCGACGAGGTCGCGGACGTCGAAGCGCATGGACGGTGAAGCCGCCTCCCCGGGTCTCGGCGAGAAGAGTCCACTGCAGGAAGCCTACCAGAGGGAGGCGGGCGGGGGGGAGAGGGCGCTCCTTCCGGCGCCCGCGGGTTAGGATAGGCGGGGGGAGCGTACGGGCGGGGAGCGTGAGCGACGGATGGGCAAGGTGGTGACGTTCCCGGGCGAACCCCGGGAGGCCGGGAGAGAAGGACGCTTCGAGGTGGTGGCGCCCTTCGCGCCGGCGGGCGACCAGCCGAAGGCGATCGAGGAGCTGGCGGCCAACCTGCTTCCTCCCGAGCGGGGAGGGCGCGGGCAGCGGTACGTGACGCTCCTGGGCGTCACCGGCTCCGGCAAGACGGCCACCATGGCCTGGACCATCGAGCGGGTCCAGAAACCGACGCTGGTCATCGCGCCCAACAAGACGCTGGCAGCCCAGCTGACGAGCGAGCTGAAGGAGTTCCTCCCGCACAACGCGGTGGAGTACTTCGTCTCCTACTACGACTACTACCAGCCGGAGGCGTACATCCCGTCCAGCGACCTCTACATCGAGAAGGACGCGCTGCGCAACGACGAGATCGACAAGATGCGCCACTCCGCCACCAGCGCGCTCTTCGAGCGGCGGGACGTGGTCGTCGTGGCCAGCGTCTCCTGCATCTACGGCCTCGGTTCGCCCGAGGACTACCGGGAGCTGGTGCTCAGCCTCCGCGTCGGGCAGGAGCGCTCGCGCCAGGCGATCCTCCGCCGGCTGGTCGACATCCAGTACGAGCGCAACGACGTCAACCTGACCCGGGGCAAGTTCCGCGTCCACGGCGACGTGATCGAGGTCTTCCCGGCCTCCAGCTCCGAGCGGGCGATCCGCATCGAGCTCTTCGGCGACGAGATCGACCGCATCCTGGAGTTCGACCCGCTCACCGGCGAGGTCTTCGGCGAGCGCGACCACGTGGCCATCTACCCCGCCTCGCACTACGTGACCGAGGCGCAGAAGATGCGCGCCGCCGTCGGCTCCATCGAGGAAGAGCTGGAGGCGCGCCTCCGGGAGCTCCGCGCCCGGGGGAAGCTGCTGGAGGCGCAGCGGTTGGAGCAGCGGACGCGCTACGACCTGGAGATGATGCAGACCGTCGGCTACTGCAACGGCATCGAGAACTACTCGCGCCACCTGACCGGGAGGAAGCCGGGCGAGCCCCCGTACACGCTGCTGGACTACTTCCCCGACGACTTCCTCTGCATCATCGACGAGTCGCACGTGACGGTGCCGCAGATCGGGGGCATGTACCACGGGGACCGGTCGCGGAAAGAGGTGCTGGTGGAGTACGGCTTCCGCCTTCCTTCCGCGCTGGACAACCGTCCGCTCACCTTCGAGGAGTTCCTGCGGCACGTGCCGCAGATCCTCTTCGTCTCCGCCACGCCGGGACCCTGGGAGCTGGAGCACTCGGGCGCCGTGGTGGAGCAGATCGTCCGGCCCACCGGCCTCCTCGACCCCGAGGTGGAGGTGCGGCCGGTGGAGGGCCAGATCGACGACCTGCTGGCGGAGATCCGGAAGCGGGTGGCGGCCGGGGAGCGGGTGCTGGTCACCACGCTGACCAAGAAGATGGCCGAGGAGCTGACCGACTACCTCCGCGACCTGGGCGTCAAGGTCCGCTACATGCACTCCGAGGTGGACACCATCGAGCGGATGGAGATCATCCGGGACCTCCGCCTGGGCGTCTTCGACGTGCTGGTGGGCATCAACCTCCTGCGCGAGGGGCTCGACCTGCCCGAGGTCTCGCTGGTCGCCATCCTCGACGCGGACAAGGAGGGCTACCTCCGCTCCGAGCGCTCGCTGATCCAGACCATCGGCCGCGCCGCGCGCAACGTGAAGGGGAAGGTGATCATGTACGCCGACGCGATCACCGACTCGATGAAGGCGGCCATCGAGGAGACCTACCGCCGCCGCGCCATCCAGGAGCGGTACAACCGGGAGCACGGGATCACGCCCCGGACCGTCGTCAAGCCGGTGCGCGAGGTGCTGGAGGCGACCCACCCGGTCGACCGCATGGCGCCGTCCGGCGGGCGCCGCCGCTCCGCCCAGGTGGCGGAGGCGCGGGCGGAGTACTGGCTCCAGCCGGGCCGCAGCCTGAAGGAGGTGCCGCCGCGGGAGCTGCCGCAGGTGATCGAGCGGCTTCGAAAAGAAATGAAGGAGGCGGCGAAGCTCCTCGAGTTCGAGCGGGCGGCGCTCCTCCGCGACATGATCTCCGAGCTGGAGGAGCTGCGCGAGGCTCAGGCCCATTCACTCCGCGCCGGGACGAGGAAGCGGGCGCGGGCAGAGGAGGCGAAGCCGTGAGGGAAGAGGAGGCCGCGAAGGAGCAGCGGGCCGGGCCGCCCGGGGAGGAGCGCCGCGGCCTGCCCGCAGCCCTCTGGGCCGCGGCCGGCGTGGTGGTGGCGGCGGCCCTCTTCCTCTGGCTCCGCCCCATCTTCGCGGGGACGGCGTCGGTCAGCCCGATCCTGGTCCAGATCGGTCCGCTCGCGGTCCGCTGGTACGGGCTGCTCATCGCCGGCTCGTTCATCCCGGGCTACTACCTGGCCCGGGGCTATGCGGCGCGCCTGGGCGTGGACGCCGACACGCTGGTCAACTTCGCCGTGGTGGTGGCCGTCGCCGGCTTCATCGGCGCCCGCATCGGCTTCGTCGTCCAGAACCTGGGTTATTACGCCCAGCACCCGCTGGACGCGCTGGCCACCTGGCAGGGCGGCCTCTCCATCCACGGCGCGCTGGTCGCCGGGGTGCTGGCCGCCTGGCTCTTCAGCCGCCGGCTGCCCGGGCGGGTCGGCCTCTGGGGGATGCTGGACGTCGCCATGCCCAGCGTCCTCCTGGGGCAGGCCATCGGGCGCTGGGGGAACTTCTTCAACCAGGAGCTGTACGGCTACCCCACCAGCCTGCCCTGGAAGATGTACATCGCCCCGGAGCACCGCGTGCCCGGCTACGAGAACGTGGCCTTCTACCACCCCACCTTCCTCTACGAGTCGCTCTGGGACGCGGCGGGAGCTGCCTTGCTCTTCTGGTACCGCGGGCGGCGCTCCGCCCGGCGGGGGGACGAGCTCTGGCTCTACCTGGTCGTCTACTCGATCGGGCGCTTCTGGGTGGAGTTCTTCCGCATGGGCGGCACCGTCATCGCCGGGCTGACGCTGGCCCAGTGGGTCAGCCTGCTGCTGATCGCGGCGGGCGCCGCCGGCTGGATCTGGAACCGGCGCCGGCCCCCGGAGGCCGAGGAGTCCGGCGAGGAAGCCTCGCTGCGCGCGGGAGGTGGAGATCCTTGCGCTGGTTAGGACATGCCTGCTTCCGCATCGAGCTGCCGGAGGGGGTCGTCTGGCTGACCGATCCGCCCGACCCCAGCGTCGGCTACCCCGAACCCGCCGTCTCCGCCGACGTGGTCACCGTCTCCCACGAGCACTTCGACCACAACCACGTCTCGCCCGTGCGCGGGGAGCCCCGCGTCCTCCGCGGCCTCACCCCGGACGGCGGCTGGGCCCGGGTGGAGACCGAGGTGGACGGCGCCCGCTTCCGCACCGTGGGCGTCTTCCACGACCCCGAGCAGGGCGCCCGGCGCGGGCGGAACGCCTTCTTCGTCGTGGAGGCGGGCGACGGGCAGGGCGGCCGCCGGCGCTACGCCCACGCCGGCGACCTGGGCCACGTGCTGACCGCCGAGCAGGCGGCCGCCATCGGGCCGGTGGACGTCCTGATGGTGCCGGTGGGCGGCTTCTTCACCCTGGCGCCCGAGGAAGTCCCGCGGGTGATCGAGGCGCTCCACCCGCGGGTGGTGGTGCCCATGCACTACGCCACCTCGCGCACCCAGGGAGGGCACGGCCGGCGCGGCCTGCCCATCCAGCCGCTGTCGAGCTTCCTGGCCGTCTGGAAGGGGCCGGTGCGGACGCTCCCCGACGACGCGCCGGTGGAAGGCTCGCCGCTTCCCGAGGCGACCGAGGTCTGGGCCTTCGAGACCTTCCGCTGAGCGGAGCGAAGGGCATGAAGGGGACGGGAGACGGGGGCGTTCCCCCCTACCGGGTCGTCCTGATCCTGGGCGATCAGATCCGCGGCGACCGGCTGTTCGCACTGCTCGAGGCCGTGGCCCTGCGGGGTTCGCTGAATCAGGCGCGGGCCGACGTCGGCCTCTCGTACCGCTACGCCTGGGGGCTGGTGAAGCAGGCCGAGGAGCGCCTCGGGGTCCGGCTCCTCGACCGTCGTACCGGCGGCGCGCGGGGCGGCGGCGCGCAGCTGACGGCCGCCGCACGGGACCTCCTGGACCGGTACCGCCGGTTCCAGGCCGGCGTGGAGAGGCGGATCCCCGTCCTGGCGGGACCGGAGGAACCGCCGGCCGCCGACCGGGCTCCCGGCGCCGGGACGGGCGAAGCCCACGGGTCGCTGGTGCTGGCCGCCACGGTGGAACCCGTGGAGACCGGCCTCGTCCCCGCGCTGGCGGAAGCCTTCCTCGCCGAGACGGGGATCGCCGTCCGGCCCTTGGCGGCAGGCAGTGGCCAGGCTCTGGACCTCGCCCGCGAGGGGCGGGCCGACCTGGTGCTCAGCCACGCTCCCGAGGCGGAGGAGGAGTTCGTGACGGCAGGTTTCGGCACGGGGCGCCACCCCTTGATGGAAGACGACTTCGTCGTCGTGGGCCCCGAGGGGGATCCCGCTGGCGTGCGGCAGGCGGGCACGGTGCACCAGGCCTTTCAGGCCATCGCCCGGGCCCGGGCGCCCTTTCTGAGCCGGGGGGACCGTTCGGGCACCCACCTGCGGGAGAGGGGCCTCTGGGAGGCGGCCGGCGTCCAGCCGGAGGCGCCGTGGTACCGGGTCGACCCGCTGGGGGTGCTCGGCAGCATGCACATTCTCACCGCCGCCGCGGCGAAGCGCGCGTACACGCTGGTCGACCGTGCGACGCTGCGGGCCGCGCGGCCCGAGGGGCTGGCGATCCTCTGGGAAGGGGGCCCCGAACTGCGCGACGTCTTCTCTCTGGTGCCGGTCAGCGCGGAACGCGCTCCCTGGGTTCGTCGCCGCTGGGCCGAGGCGTTCGCACGCTGGGCGGTGGGGCCTGCCGGTCAGGGCCTGATCGCCCGCTTCGGCCTTGACCCGCACGGCCGTCCGCTCTTCCGACCGCTGCGGCCCTGACCAGAGGCACCACGCCTGCAGCGGTCGGCCGTGCCTCTCACCCGGCCGGCCTCTCCCGTGCCGCGCCGGACGACTGATTTTTTTATAAAGATTCGGATTCATTCCCTCCCCTTGATGCCGGAAGAACCCGCGTGTTACGTTCTGCACGATGATGCACAACGGTTTCAGCTGGAGCACCGTTCCCTGCGGCCGATTCCTCCCGACGCCGGGGTGACGACCGGAAGCCGGGCCGCCTTGGCAGGGACCGCGGCGGCATGGACCGAAGGAGGGTTTGCGCATGAACCGGAGGCAGGCCGCCCACGGGCGCCGTCCGGCAGTGCTGGCGCTGGCGTTGACGGCGATCCTGACCCTCTCCGCCTGCGGAGCGCCGGGAGCCGGCCGGACCAGCGCAGCCGGCGGTGCAGCCGGAACGAAAGAGAATGCGCAGTCCGGCCCGCCGAAACCCGCCAACCCCAGGGTGATCCTCGCCACCACGACCAGCACCCAGGACAGCGGCCTCCTGGATGTCCTGCAACCCATGTTCGAAAAGAAGACCGGATACAGGCTCTCCATCGTCGCGGTGGGTACGGGCCAGGCGCTGGCGATGGGCGAACGCGGCGAGGCGGACGTGCTGCTGGTTCATGCGCCGGAGGCGGAGATGGCCGCGGTCTCGAAGGGCGTCGCCGTCGACCGGCGGCTGGTCATGCACAACGACTTCGTCCTTGTCGGCCCACCGGACGACCCGGCCGGGGTGAAAGGCACCGCCACGGCTGCAGAAGCCTTCCGGAAGATCGCCCGGGCCCAGGCGCTCTTTATCTCGCGCGGCGACGAGTCCGGCACGCATGTGAGAGAGAAGTCGATCTGGAAGAAGGCGGGCATTCAACCGGAGGGGAAGTGGTACCAGCAATCCGGGTCGGGGATGGGTCAGACGCTCGGCATCGCCTCGGAGAAAGGAGCTTACACGCTGACGGACCGGGCCACGTACCTGGCCCTCAAGCAGCATCTCCGCCTGGGGATCGTTCTCGAAGGTGATGCGTCGCTCCTCAACATCTATCACGTGATGCAGGTCAACCCGGCCAGGTTCGCCAAGGTGAACGCCGAGGGCGCCAAGGCGTTCGTCGACTTCATGACCGCTCCCGAGACGCAGAAAGTCATCGGTCGGTTCGGAGTCGAAGAGTTCGGCCAACCGCTCTTCTTCCCCGATGCGGGCAAGAGCGAGAAAGCGGTCGGCGGAAGCAGTTGAAGAGCAAGGGATGGACCTGATCGGACAAGGTCTGGCCAAGGCGCTCCGCATGCTCCTGGCGGGCGACCCCGAGCTCCTGCGCATCACGTGGCTGACGCTCCGGGTCTCGGGCGGAGCCACGCTGGTCAGCGTGCTCCTGGGGGTCCCGACGGGCCTCGCCCTGGCACTGGGGCGGCTCCCCCTGCGACGGTTGTGGGTCAGCCTGATCAACACCGGCATGGGGCTGCCGCCGACGGTGGTCGGCCTCTGGGTGAGCATCCTGCTCTGGCGCTATGGGCCGCTGGGCGCTCTGCACCTCATGTACACCCCCGCGGCGATGGTGGTGGCGCAGTCCGTGATCGCCACCCCGGTGGTGGCGGGCTTCACCATCGCCGGGGTCGGCCAGCTCGACCCGCGGCTTCGCCTCCAGATCCTCGCCATGGGGGCTTCGCGCTGGCAGCTGTACGCCCTCCTCGTCAGGGAAGCCCGCCTCTCCATCCTGGCGGCGGTGATCGCGGGCTTCGGCGCCGTCGTCTCCGAGGTGGGGGCGTCGATGATGGTCGGCGGGAACGTGCTCGGCCAGACGCGCGTGCTCACGACGGCCATCGTGATGGAGGTCTCGAAGGGCGATTTCGACGTGGCGCTGGCGCTGAGCCTGGTCCTCCTCGCCCTGGCCTACGGCGTCACGCTGGTCCTGACGCTGATCCAGCAGAGGAGGGCCGCCGCATGAGCCAGCCTGCGCTCGCCGTACGCGGTCTCCGGGTGGTCCGCGGGGGGCACCGGGTGCTCGACGTGGCGGCCCTGGAGGTGGCGCGGGGCGAGATCCTGGCCGTGATCGGACCCAACGGGGCGGGCAAGTCCACGCTGCTCCAGTCCCTGGCCCTCCTGCTGCCGGCGGAGATGGAGTACCGGTTGGACGGGAGACCGGTCGACCTGCCCCGCGAGGCCCTCGGCCTGCGCAGGCAGATGGCCGTCGTCTTCCAGCAGCCGCTGCTCCTGGATGGCAGCGTGATCGACAACGTGATCCTGCCCCTGCGGCTGCGCGGGGTGCCGCGGCGCGAGGCCCGGGAGCGGGCGGTCCGCTGGCTGGAGCGTCTCGGCGTGGCGCATCTGGCTCAGCGCCCCGCCCGCCACCTCTCGGGCGGCGAGGCGCAGAGGGTGAACCTGGCGCGGGCCCTGGTGGTGGAACCCAGGCTTCTCTTCCTCGACGAGCCTTTCGCCTCGCTGGACGTGATCACCCGGGGCAAGCTGATCCGGGAGCTGCGCCCGCTTCTGCACGGTGCCGGCGTGACCGCCCTTCTGGTCACGCACGACTTCACCGAGATCCCGCCGGTGGCCGACCGGGTGGCGGTCCTCGACCGCGGTCGCCTCGTCCAGGTGGGGACGCCGCGCGAGGTCTTCACCCGGCCCGCGGGCCCGACGGTGGAGCACCTCGTGCAGCATGCCGCGGAGCTGGTCCAGGCGCTGGCGGACGGGTCCCGGCAGGGGAGCGCCGCCCGCGCGGTGGGGCAGGGCGCCCCTGCCGCCGCGGGCGCCCCGCCTCCCGGGTGATCCGCCGGAGAGGTCACTGCTCGTACCAGACCGTGCCCGCGTCGCGGCAGTCATAGCCGCCCAGCGACTCGACCCGCTGGCGGAAGGCCGGCGAGGCGATGACGTTCCGGACCAGCTGTCCGCGCGGGCTCTCGTAGAAGTCCCGGGCGAAGCAGAGGTCGTAGCGCTCCTCGGCGACCGGGACGAAGTCGAGTCCCATCGCCTTCGCCGCCGACAGGACGCCGAGACCCACGTCGGCCGCTCCGGCGGCGACGGCGGCCGCCACGCCCAGATGGGTGGTCTCCTCACGCTCGTACCCCTGGATGCCGGAGGGCTCGATACCGGCCCGGGCCAGCATCTGGTCGAGGAGGAGGCGGGTGCCGGCGCCCCGCTGGCGGTTGACGAAGCGGACGCCGGGCCGGGCCAGGTCCTCCGCGCCGCGGATGCCCAGCGGGTTGCCGGGGGCGACGATCCAGCCCTGGCTGCGGTAGGTGAGGTGGACCAGCACCAGGGGCACCCCTGCCAGGTACTTGCGCACGTAAGGGACGTTGTACTCGCCGCTCTCCGGGTCGAGGAGGTGGAGTCCCCCGAAGTGGGCCTCCCGCCGGCGGAGGGCGAAGAGGGCGCCCATGGAGCCTGCATGGGAGGAGGCGATACGCAGCCAGGGATCGATCCGGCGCAGTTCGCTGGCCAGCAGGTCGATGGCCATGTCGTGGCTGCCGGTGACGACGATGTTCTGCTCCACCTCCGCCAGATCGCGCAGGAGCTCCACCTCCACCTCCTCGCCCTGCTCGTAGCCCTGGCTCTCGGGCGGGATGACGAGGAGGCCGTCCGCGCGGACCAGCGACATGGTCACCCCCGCTTCGCGGGAGAGCGGCTGCGCGATCAGGCGCCCGCCGATCGAGCCGACGGTGACGCGGACGAAGTCGCGCGTCCCCATGGGGGAGACGATGCGCCGCCCGGCCACCGCCTTCACCTTCGGCCGGCGCGGGACGGGCTGGCCGAGGGTGCGGGCGATCAGCGGCTGGACGAACCATTCCAGGGCCAGGTAGGCGGAGACGGGATAGCCGGGAAGTCCGACCACCGGCTTCCCCCGCACGCGCCCGAGGAGCACCGGCTTGCCCGGGCGCGTCGCCACGCCATGGACCAGGAGCTCCCCCAGCTCCCGCACCACTTCCTCCGCGTAATCCTCGGAGCCCGCCGACGAGCCGGCGTTGAGCAGGACCAGGTCGAAGCGGTCGACCGCCTCGAGCAGCCGTCGGCGCAGCGCTTCGGGATCGTCGGGCGTAGGGGGGAAGCGGACGGGCTCCGCGCCCCACTCGCGCAGGAAGGCGGCGAAGACCGCGCTGTTGAACTCGACGATCTCCCCGCGTTCGAGGCTCTCGCGGGGTTCGACCAGCTCGTCGCCGGTCGGCAGGATGGCCGCGGTCGGACGGGCGAAGACGGGCACGCGGAGGATCCCGCCGGCCAGGAGAGCCCCCAGGTCGACCGGTCGCAGGCGATGGGAGTCGGGCAGGAGCAGCTCGGCGGCCACGATGTCCTCGCCCACCGGGCGGACGTGCTGCCAGGCCCGGGCCGGCTCCAGGATCTCCACCGTGTCGGGGTCGACCCAGTGGAGGTCCTCTGCCATGATCACCGCGTCGAAGCCCTCGGGGAGCGGGTCGCCGGTGTCCACCTCGACGAACTGGCTTCCTCGCCGCAGGCGGACGGGGTGGGTCTCTCGGGCCGGGAAGGTGTCGGCCGCGCGCACGGCGACGCCGTCCATGGCCGAAGAGGGATAGGCCGGCGAAGAGAGACGGGCGAAGATCGGCGCGGCCGTCACCCGGCCGGCCGCCTCCGCCGTCGGCACCTCCTCGACCCGGGCGGGCAGGGAGACCGCCTCGAGCCAGCGCCGCTGCGCCTCCTCCAACGGCACGTCTTCCAGGTAGAGGGTCCGCTCGCGCTTCTTGACCATCCGCCCATCCTCCCTCGCTCCCGGCAGGCCTTCCGCCGGGTTCAGTCCAGGGCGAAGACCTCCACCATCTCCCCCCGGCGGAGCCCCTCCCGCTCGGGAGCGATGGCCAGGAAGCCGTCCGCGCGGGCCAGCGGGCCGACGAGCCCGGACTTCCCGAAGACCGGCTCGGCCCAGAGCTCCCCGTCCCGTTCCTCCAGCCGGACCCGCACGTAGGTGGTCTCCCCCGGATGGGACGCCAGATTCCGGGCCAGGCGGGCGCGCCAGGCCGGTCGCGGTCGCGCCGGCCGCTCCCCGGCCAGCCGGGCCAGAATGGGACGCACGAAGAGATGGTAGATGAGCAGCGCGGAGACCGGGTGGCCGGGCAGACCGGCCACGGCCTTCTCGCCCACGCGGGCCAGCAGCGCCGGCTTCCCGGGATGGAGGGCGACGCCGTGGACCAGGATCCCCGGCTGCCCCAGGCCGGCGACCACCCGTTCGGTCATATCCTTGACGCCCACCGAGCTGCCGCCCGAGAGCAGGAGGACGTCGCTCTCGGCGAGAAGCTGGGCGCACCGCCGCGCCAGCTCGGCTTCGTCGTCCGGTACGATGCCGCCCGGCTGGACCCGGGCGCCGTCCGCCCGCGCCGCGGCCGCCAGGGTGGGGCCGTTGACGTCGCGGACCTGGCCGGGAAGGAGGCGGGAGGTGCCGGGCGGCACCACCTCCTCGCCGGTGGAGAGGATGGCCACGCGGAGCGGCGGGCGGACGGGCACCTCCACCAGGCCGCTCGCCGCCAGCGCGGCCAGGTCCTGCACCCGGAGGCGGTGGCCGGCCGGCAGCACGAGCTCACCCGCCCGCAGGTCCTCGTCGCGGCGGACGACGTTCTCCCCGGGCGCCACCGGTCGCAGGACGTTCACGAGGTCGTCCAGCTCCTCCACGTGCTCGACCATCACCACCGCGTCCGCCCCCTCGGGCAGCATGCCGCCCGTGGGGACGTAGACCGCCTGCCCAGGGCCGAGCGGGCGTTCGGGCGGCCGGCCCATGACCACCGCCCCCGCCAGCGTGAGCATGGCGGGAAGAGCCTCCGAGGCGCCCGCCGTCTCGCCTGCCCGGACGGCGTAGCCGTCGACGGTCGACCGGTCGAACCCCGGGATGTCCCCGGGTGCGAAGAGGTCGCGCGCCAGCACGCGACCCGCCGCCTCCTCGACCGGAACGTTCTCGGGCTCCCTCTGGAGGGGCCCGAACTCCCGATCGATGAGCGCGAGCACCTCCGCCACGCTCTTGACCTCGAAAAGTTGCATCCCCCTGGCCTCCCTCCCCTGCCGACCGCTTTCATGGCGACTCGAGAGTGGAAGGAAGCCGCCCCGGGGCGGGGCGGCTTCCTGGGCGTGCGAGCGGCGACCGTTCCGGCGGGTTCCCGAACGGCCGGGGCGGGTTTACGCGGCCCCGCTCTGCACGGGTTCGATGCCGAGTTCGCGGAGCTTCGATTCGGGCACGACGCCGTCCTGCCAGCCCCGGGCGGCGTAATACTCCTCCAGCATGTCGGAGAGACGGGTGACCGAGCCCTCGCTGCCGCCCGCCGCCGGCTCCTCGAGGAAGCGCCGTGGCAGCGTGTCGTCGTCGCCCGTGAAGCCGGCGAGGTTGTTGTAGTAGCGCTCCAGGTTGTAGATGCGCTCGCCGATCCGCATCACGTCCTCGGCCGTGATCTTCCAGCCCGTGACGGCCGAGAACTGGGCGGCGTAGTTCTCCGCGCTCTCGGCGAAGGCCGAGAACTTGCAGACGTCCATGGAGTCGGAGAAGGCGTGCAGATCCTGGAAGGTCTTGAGCAGCTCCCCCTTGCCTTTCCAGGCCAGCCGATCGGTCGCCACGGGGATGCCGAGCAGCTCGGCGGCCGGCGTGTACCCGCGCAGGTGGCACGCTCCCCGGTTGGAGGTGGCGTAGCCCAGGCCCATGCCCTGGATGCCGCGCGGATCGTAGGCGGGGATGGACTGCCCCTTGACGCTCATCGAGAGCTCGGGAGCGCCCAGGCGCTGCGCCGCCCGCGCGGGGCCGTCGGCGAGAAGCTCGCCCAGCCCCGGGTGCCGGTGGGCAATGGCCTCGATGGTGCGCACCATGCCCTCCGTGTCGCCCCAGGCGAGCGCCCTCTCGCCCTGGAGCAGGCCGCGCTCGGTCGCCTCCATGCTCATGGAGAGCGCATTGCCCGTCTCGATGGTGTCCATCCCCAGGTCGTTGCAGAGGGCGATCATGTAGGCGATGGACGCGGCGTCGTCGTTGCCGCAGTTGGCGCCCAGCGCCCAGGAGGACTCGTATTCGAAGGACTCGCCCCGGACCTTGAAGCGGCCTGCCTTGATCTCGACCTCCTTCTTGCAGGCCACCGGGCAGGCGTGGCAGGTGGGTTCGCCGACCAGGATGTGCTCGCGCACCCATTCGCCGGAGGTCAGCTCGGCCGTGGCCATGGTGGTCGTCTGGCCGTTCCGGACCGGCAGGGCGCCGGCGACGTTGGTGATGTTCATCAGCACGTTGGTCCCGTAGACGGAGAGCCCACCCTTGCGCGGACCCGTGATCGGGCTCTCGTTGATCTGCCGCAGCGCCTCGTCGTGGGCAACGCTGAAGGCCTCGGGATCCGCGGGTTTGGGCAGACGGCTCGGCGCCTTGATCACCACGGCCTTCAGGCCCTTGGACCCCGCCACCGCACCCGTGCCGCCGCGGCCCGCGGCGCGATCGTTCTCGTTGATCATGGCGGCGAAGCGGACCTGGTTCTCGCCCGCCGGGCCGATGGCCAGCACGCTGACGTCGCGCTCCCCGTGACGCTCCCGGAGCGCCGCGATGGTCTCGTGGATGCCCTTCCCCCAGTACGGGGTGGCGTCCATCAGCTGCACGCGACCGTCTTCGACGTAGGCGTAGACCGGGTGATCGGCGCGCCCGCGGAAGACCAGGCCGTCGAAGCCGGCCCACTTGAGGCGCGCCGCGGTCCAGCCGCCGATGTGGGAGTCGGTCACGGTACCGGTCAGAGGCGAGCGGGTCACCACGGCCATTCTGCCGCTCATGTTGACGAGCGTTCCGGAGATGGGACCGTTCATGAGGCAGAGGATGTTCTCCGGAGAGAGGGGTTCGACGTGGGGCCCGTTGTCCAGGACGAAGCGGACGCCCAGCCCCCGACCGCCGATGTAGGTGCGGGCCAGGCGCTCGTCCACGGGCCTGTACTCGATGTCTCCGCTGGTCAGGTCGATCCAGGCTATCCGGTTCGCGTAGCCACCCAGCATGCGATCGCCTCCGCTCGTTGGACGGTGCCGCGGACTTCCGGTGCCGAGCGGGACATCTGCCGCGGTACGATTACAATAAAAGTCGCTTGCACGGACCGTCAACATTGGAAAGTTATGAAAAAACGCACGCGGCCATGGCCGAGGGGACCGCGGCCGGCCCCCCCGTGGGAGGTGACCTGGGTGAAGATCGCGGTACGGCTCTACGCCAACCTGCGGCAGGTCGCGGGCACGTCGTCGGAGACCCTGGAGGTTCCGGACCGGGCCACGGTGCGCTTCGCCCTGGAGAGGCTCTTCGAGGGACATCCGGCTCTGCGCGGAGAGATCCTCGACGAGCGGGGCGAGGTGCGGCCCTTCGTCCACATCTTCCGGAACGGCCGCGAGGTGCGCTGGCAGGGTGGCCTCGAGACCGTCCTGGAAGCCGACGACGCCATCTCCCTCTTCCCGCCGATCGCCGGAGGCTGAGGCCGGGCTGCGAGATCGACCCTCTTCGGGGTGCTACCCGCCGTTCCGTGACGACTTGCAGCGGGCGCCGCGCCGTCTCCACGCTCTGCCCCGACCGGGCCCGGAGACGGCGCCGGTCAAGATCTACGAGCTCTTGCTGAGCGGGGGCCGGGTGGAGGCGGTGGCCGGCGGCGAGCGGCGGCTGTGGGTCCGCCTTCCGCTCGGCGTGCGGGCGGTGGAGCTCCCGGAGCGACGGCCCGGGACGGCCTCGGAAGCCGCAAGGGAAGACGGGTGGAGACCGGGGCTGCCGGTGACCGTCGGCATCCGGCCGGAGCGGGTCCGGATCCTGGGGGAGGCGGGGGAGGTGGCGGGACCGCCGGGCGAGAACAGGGTCTGGGCGCGCGTCGAGCGCGTCGTGGCGTGGGGTGCCTTCGACGGGGTTCACCTGGACGCCGGCGTGCCGCTGGTGGCCGACGCCGGCGCCGGCTCGCTGCCCGCGCTGGGCGCCGGTCGCGGGAGCCGGCTGCTCCTCGAGCTGCCGGCGGCCGCTCTTCACCCGATCCGGGAGGGCGCCCCGGGGGAGGACGGGGAGGGGGAGGGGTCGGATGGCTTCTGAACTCGTACGGCGGCTCCGGCTCGTGGTCGACGGCCTGCCCGTCCGCCTCTGGGCCACCGGGGAGCCGGCGGATCAGGCCGCCGGCCGGCCCTGGCTCCTGGCGGTCCACGGCGCGGGAGGCGGCGCGCGCCACTGGCTGCCGCTGCTCCGGCTGCTGGCGCGGGAGAGGCTTCTGGCGCTTGCGCCCGACCTGCCGGGCCACGGCGGCAGCGCCGCGCGGACGGGCGAGGTGAGCATCCCGGCCTACGCCGCCTGGCTCGGCCGGCTGCTCGACGCCCTGGCCGCCTCCTGGCCCGGTCTCGGGCGGCCCTGGCTCGCCGGCCATTCCATGGGCGGCGCCATCGCCCAGGAGGCGGCGCTGGCGTTCCCGGAACGCCTGGCCGGCCTGGTCCTGGTGGCGACCGGGGCGCGACTGCGGGTGGCCCCGGCCTTCCTGGAGCAAATGGAGGCGGGAAGCCTGCCGCCGCTTCTCCGCGCCCCGTCCGGAGAGGGACCGGGGGGAGCGGAGGGACCCGGGCGAGCGGAGGAAGCGGATCCGGAGGAGGTCGCGCTCCCCGTCGCCCTGGCCGACTTCCTCGCCTGCGACCGCTTCGACCGCCGCGAGGCGGTCGGCGCCATCCGCCTGCCCACCCTGGTGATCCACGGCGAGGCGGATCCCCTGACGCCGCCGCGGTACGGCGAGTTCCTGGCAAGTCGGATCCCCGGTGCCCGGCTCGAGCGGGTGCCCGGTGCCGGCCACTTCGTCCTGCTGGAGGCGCCGGAGGCCTGCGCGGAGGCGATCCTGGCGGCGCTCAGGCCATCTCCCGGAGCGTCCTGAGCCAGGCGCTCACCGCCTCGGCCGCCTCCCCGCTCAGCTGGTGGCCCATCTCGTACAGCCGGAGCGTCACGTGCGCGCCCAGCGCCTGCAGCCGGTCGCGCGCCGCCTCGGCGTCGGCGGGCGGGATGAGCGGGTCGGCACGCCCGTGCGTGATCATCGCCTCCAGGCCGGCCAGGGGCCGGCCGGTACCGCCGGCGTCGGCGGGCCGGACGAGGCTCTCGGGTGGCAGCCGGCCGCTCATCATCAGGAGCGCGCCCACCCGGGCGGGCTGCCGCAAGGCGAGTGCCGCCGCCAGCATGGCGCCCTGGCTGAAGCCGCCCACCACCAGGCGGTGCGGTTCGCAGGCATAGCGGGCGGAGAGGTCGTCGAGCAGCGCCTCCGCCCGCTGCAGGCTCTCCAGGAAGCTGCCCGGGTCGATCTCCAGCGTCGGACCCCCGAGGTCGAACCAGGCGTAGGCGCCCGGGCCCAGCTCCAGGGGGCCGCGGGCGGAGACGAGGCGAAAGCCGGGCAACAGCGGCGCCAGCGCCAGCAGATCCCCCTCGTTGCTCCCGTAGCCGTGGAAGAGAAGCAGGAGCGGGCTGCGGTCGCCGGGGGAAGGCGGCTCGCTGGCGCGCCAGAAGAGCTGTTCCACCGCCATCGTCGCACCCTTTCCGGCAGGCCGCTCACCTGCGGTGAGTCCACGGCCCGCCGCCTTCCGACGTCGCCTCCATGATACGCCGCGCGCTCGACCCGGAGCCTCCCGGCCGGTGGTAGGATGTTGCGCGGATTTTCGACGCGCGCAGAGGTGAGGAGGAGGTGAGGGGGACGGAGCGATCACGGACGGGCGTCTCTCGCCTCCTTCGCGCCTGCCGGGGCGAGCCGGTGGAGACGACGCCGATCTGGCTGATGCGCCAGGCGGGCCGCTACCTCCCCGAGTACCGGGCGCTCCAGGAGAGGCACGGCTTCCTCACCCTGGTGAAGACGCCCGAGCTGGCGGCGGAGGTGACGCTCCAGCCGCTCCGGCGCTTCCCGCTCGACGCCGCCATCCTCTTCGCCGACATCCTGCTTCCCCTCGAGGCGATGGGGCTCGGCCTCCGCTACGAGCCGGGCAAGGGACCGCTCCTCGACCGCCCGGTCCGGGAACGGCGGGACGTGGAGCGCCTGGGCGCGCCGCCGGCGCGGGAGGCGCTCGCCTACGTGCTGGAGGCGGCGCGGACCGTCCGTGCGGCGCTGGCGGGGCGGAGCGAGGCGGAGGGGGGACCGGTCCCCCTGATCGGCTTCGCCGGCGGCCCCTTCACCCTGGCCAGCTATGCGGTGGAGGGCGGCGGCTCCCGCGACTTCCGGCGGACCAAGGCGCTCCTCTGGCAGGAGCCCGAGCTCTGGGCGGTGCTGATGGACCGGCTGACCGCGGTCACCGTCGACTACCTGGCGGCCCAGGTGGAGGCGGGTGCGCAGGCGCTCCAGCTCTTCGACTCCTGGGCGGGGACGCTGGCGCCGGAGGACTACCGGCAGGCCGTCCTCCCGTGGACGCGCCGGATCGCCGATGCGGTGGCGCAGATGCGGACGCCGGAGGGGGAGAGGGTGCCGCTCATCCACTTCCTCACGCCCAGCGCGGGGCTGCTCGACCTGGCCGCGGAGGCGGGGGGCGACGTGATCGGCCTCGACTGGCGGCTGGAGCTGGACTGGGCGCGGCGCCGGCTGGGCCCGGCGCGGCCGGTCCAGGGCAACCTGGACCCGCTCCTCCTGGCCGAGGCGCCGCGGGAGGTGCTGGAGGCGCGCGTGGCCGCCATCCTCCGGGCGGCGGGCCCGCGCGGCCACGTCTTCAACCTGGGGCACGGCGTCGACCCGGCGACGCCGCCCGAGCACGTGGCCTGGCTGGTGGAGGCGGTCCACCGGCTGGGCCGGCGGGAGGCGGGGGAGGCGGGATGGAGATGAGCGAGCGGGGCGGAGACGCTCCCCGGGAAACGCGCTGGGGCGTCCTCTTGCTGGGCTTCGGGGGTCCGGAGAGGCCGGAGGAGGTGCCCGCCTTCCTGCGCAGGCTGCTCCGCCGGGAGCCGCCGCCGGCGCTGGAGGCGGAGGTGACCGAGCGCTACCGGCGCTTCGGCGGCTCGCCCCTGCCGGCGGTCACCCGCCGCCAGCGGGAGCTCCTCGAGGCGGAGCTCCGGCGGCGCGGACCCGGCTGGCCGGTGGAGGTGGGCATGGCCTACGCCGACCCCTCGATCGAGGAAGGGCTCCGCCGCCTGGCGGAGGCGGGCGTCCGGCGCCTCGTCCTGCTCAGCCTGACGCCCTACCGCTCGGCGGTCAGCATCGACGAGTACGAGCGCGCCGCCCTGGAGGCGATCGACCGGCTCGGCCTGGCCATGGAGGCGCGGCGGGTGGAACCATGGCACCGGCATCCGCTCTACCTGGGCGCCCTGGCGGAGCGGCTGGCGGCCACGCTGGAGGAGGTGCCGGAAGGGGAGCGGGACGGCGTGCCGGTCGTCTTCAGCGCCCACAGCCTGCCGCGCTCCATGGTGGAGGCGGGCGACCCGTACGTGCGGCAGCTGGAGGCGACCGTCCGCGGCATCAACCTCCTGCTGGGCCCGCTCAACTGGCGACTGGGCTTCCAGAGCCGCGGGCAGGCGAGCCGGGAGCCCTGGCTGGAGCCGGACGTGCTCCAGGTGCTGGAGGAACTCCGGATCCAGGGCCACCGCCGGGTGGTGGTCCACCCCATCGGCTTCCTGGCCGACCACCTGGAGACGCTCTACGACAATGACGTGCTCCATCGCGAGCGGGCCCGGGAGCTGGGGCTCGCCTTCCACCGCGTCCCCTGCCTCAACGACTCCCCCCGCCTGATCCGCCTCCTCGCCGAGGTGGCGGTCGGGGCCGCCTCGGAAAGCGAGAGGAAGCGAGGATGAGCGAGGAGCCGCTGGGGAGCCGGCGCCCGGACCGGCCCCGGGTGGCGGTGGTGGGCGGCGGCGTCGCCGGGCTCAGTGCCGCCCTGGAACTCCGCGACCGCGGCCTGGAGGTGCTCCTGCTGGAGGGGAGCGGCCGCCTGGGCGGCAAGGTGCGGAGCGAGCGGGTGGACGGCTTCCTCCTCGAGTACGGGCCGGATTCGTTCATCACCTACCGGCCGGCCGTGGTGGAGATGGCGCGCCGGGTGGGGATCGCGGAGCGGATGATCCCCACCGAGCCGGGGCAGAGCTCCACCATCTGGTCGCGGGGGCGGCTGGAGCCGATCCCCGCCGGCCTCGACGTGATGGTGCCCACGGACCTCCGCGCCCTCCTGGCCACCCGGCTGATCTCCGGTCCGGGGAAGCTGCGCGCGCTGGCCGACCTCGTCCTCCCGCCGCGCCGGGACGATGCCGACGAGAGCCTGGAGGCGTTCGTCTGCCGGCGCTTCGGCCGCGAGGTGCTGGATCGGCTGGCGGAGCCGCTGATCGCCGGCATCCACGGGGCGCCGCCCCGGACCATGAGCCTCCGCGCCACCTTCCCCCGCCTCGCCGAGATGGAGCGGGAGTCGGGCAGCGTCCTGCGGGCGGCCTGGGCGCGGCGCCGCAGGGCGCGGCGGCCGGCTGCCCCCGCCATCCCGGCCGCCTCCCCCGCCGCGGCGGCGAGGGAGGGTGGCGGTGGCGCGGCAGCCGGAGCCAGGGAGGTCACCGTCCCGAAGAGCTTCTTCGTCAGCTTCGACGAGGGCATGGAGACGTTGACCGACGCCATGGTGGCGGCGCTGAGCGCCGCCGGTGTCCCCCTCCGGACGGGCGCGCCGGTGGAGCGGGTGGAGGCCGTCGAGGCGGCGGGCGCCGCCGACCGGGCCGGTGGCGGCCGGCGCCGGTATCGGCTCCGGCTGGCCGGCGGGGAGGCGCTGGAGGCGGACGGCGTGGTGGTGGCCACCCCCGCGGGGGCGGTGGCGCGGCTGCTGGGCGACCTCGACCCCCGGCTGGCGGCCGTGGCCGGGCGGATCGAGAGCGTCCCCCTGGCCGTGGTCAACCTCGCGTACCGCCTGGAGGAGCTCCGGGTGCCGCTCCGCGGGAGCGGCTTCCTCGTGCCCGCGGTGGAGCGCCGGCGGATCAACGGGGTCACCTACAGCTCCAACAAGTTCCGGGGGCGTGCCCCGGCCGGGACGATCCTCCTGCGCGCCTTCCTGGGCGGCGCGGCCAACCCCGAGATGGCGCTCCGCCCCGAGGCGGAGATGGTGGCGGCGACGCGGCAGGAGCTGGAGGCGATGATCGGGCTCCGCGCCGAGCCGGTCCTGGTCCGTGCCGCCGCCTGGCCCCAGGGGCTCCCCGCCTACACCCTGGGCCACCTGGAGCGCGTCGCCGCCATCGAGGAGCGGCTCGCCTCCTGGCCGGCGCTCGCCCTGGCCGGCGCCAGCTACCGCGGCATCGGCCTGCCCGACTGCATCGCCAGCGGGATCTCGGCCGCACGCCGGGTGGCCGAGGAGCTGTCGGGGGCCGTCCGCCGGCCCGCCTGACCGGTCAATGCCCCGCCGGCGCGGGCAGGCGGGAGGCCACCGCGGCCGCCTCGGCCCGGCTGAGCGGACGCGCGGGGGCGAAGCGGGGCGCCGGGGCGCCGGGCTCCCCCAACATGACGCCCGCTGCCCGGACGACGGCGACGGCCTGGCGCTCCTCCGCGCTCAGCCCTGCCAGGTCCGCGTAGGGGAGGGCGGTGGCCGGTGCCGGCCGCCAGCGGGCCAGCGCCCGCGTGCGCGCCAGCCAGACGGCCAGCTGGAGCCGGTCGAGCGGCGCGGACGGTTCGAAGGCGGCGGCGTCGCGCGCGGTGAGCAGCCCTTCCTGGAGCGCGGCGCCCAGGAAGCCCGCCTGCGCCACCCAGCTCTCACCCGGGTGGGGGACCGGCTTCAGGCCCAGCGCCCGGACGAGGAGCGCCAGCGCCTCCCCGCGGCTGACGGGCCGATCGGGCCGGAAGGAGCCGTCCGGGTAGCCGGCGACGACCCCCCGGCGGGCCAGCTCCTCGATCAGCGGCCCCGCCCAATGGGAGCGGGTGTCGTAGAGGAGGTGGTTCAGCGCCACGCTCCCGTCGCCCCGCACCACCAGCCGCGCCGACGGCCCCAGCAGCTCCCGCGCCGGCGCGCTCCCCGGCTGGAGCGGCATCCAGACGGTCTCGCCTTCGCCGACCACCGGCGCCGGCAGCGGCTCGGGCAGGACGGCCCGCCCGACCGGCCAGAGGAGGGCACGGCCGGCGACGGCCAGGTAACCGGCACCCCCCTGGGAGGGCTCCAACCACCGTTCCCCCGTGCCGGGCAGCGCCCGCAGGCGCCAGCCGCCGAAGGCCGCCACCACGTCCAGGGGCAGGCGGAGGAGCCCGCCTGCCAGCCGCTGGGCGCTCCCCGCCGGGCGCCCGTCGACGCTGAGCGCGGCGCGGACCGGGGGAGTCCCCGCCGCCGGCGCCACCGGCTCGCCCGCTCCCAGGAAGTCCGGCCAGACGAGCCCCTGCCCGTCGTCCAGCTCGACCAGGAGATCGGCCGGCCCGGCCGTCACGCCGGCCGGCGCCCGGAAGGCGCAGGTGGAGCCGCCGGCCGCCTCCCGCGCCACCGGCAGCCCCGCCAGGAAGGCGCGCACCGCGCTCCCCGGGATGCCTGCGGGGAGCGAGAGCTCGACGCGCCCGACGCGCCCCCGCCCGTCCAGCGACCAGCGGGCGTCCACGCGGGAGAGCGCCGGGTAGGCCCGGGCCTGGGTGGTGAAGCTCCAGGTGCGGTGGAGGCGGACCTCCCTGCCGGAGACGTCGCGGAGAACCAGGTCCAGCGCCACCTGGTAGCGCACGCCCGGCCGGAGGGGCGCCTTGGGCAGGAGGGCGACCGCCTGGCCCAGCTCTTCCTTCTGCCCGGCCGAGGCGGCCTCGGCCGGCGTCAGCGCCCAGAAGGGGACGGCGGCGCCGCTGCCGAGGTCGACCAGCGAGGCGCTCCGCAGCTCAAGGCTCGAGAGCAGCAGGCTGGGGAACTGGACCGTGATCGGGTAGCCGGTCGGCGGTCGGGCGCCGAAGGCGGCCAGCGGGTCGGGCACCTCCCCGTCGAAGGCGACCGGGACGCCGGACTGCCCGTCCGCCGGATACAGGACCGCGGTGGCCGGGTCCAGCCGGGGCCAGTCGCCCCGGCGGCCGGTCTCCAGGTCCAGCACCGGCAGCGCGGCCGCCTCGCCGCGCCGGCCGGCCAGCCCCACCCCGGCGTCGGCGGCGTACGGGTCGAGCAGGAGGAAGCGGTGGTAGACGGTTGCCATCAGCCCGTCCACCCCCTCCAGGACCCCGGTGCCGAAGGCCATGTCCTCGCCGATGCTCGACCGCGAGGGGTAACCCTGCGCCGCCGCCCGGTCCCAGGGCTCGACGCCGGTGAACCCCGGCCGCCCCGGCTCCTCCCGGTGGACGGCCAGGGTGATCTGCCGGAAGTCGGCCAGATTCTGCAGGAAGTAGTCGGCGTGCGCCTGGGCGGCGCGCCCCAGCTCCGGATCGAGCCGGAGGGGCGGAAGGCCCGCCAGCCCCCGGTAGACGTTGATGCGGGCGAGCGCCAGGGCGGCCGCGGCGCCGGGCGACGGAGCGGCCTGCGCGGCCTGAGCAGCCTCTGCCGCCTGGGCGGCCGGGGAGGCCGCCGCGGTCCGGGCCGCCTGGACGCGCCCCGGCATGCCGGACCAGGGGGCGAGGAGCAGTGCCGCCAGGAGGAAGGGGGCGACCCACCCCGACCCCCGCCGGCCCGGCCATGACCCTTCGCGCGGGGGGAGCGGTCTGCCAGGCGACGTCAAGGCGTCCCCACCCCCTCCCCATAGCCTTCGGACCGGCCGGAGCGCTTCCTGCCCGGGCGGGGACGGTCCCCGCGGTGGCCGGGGGTGGCGACAGGCCCGTGACCAGGGGTTGGGACGGCGGCGCCGTATCGGGTGAAGGGAGGCGGGACGGCTGAGGCCCGGCTGGGACGAGTACTTCTTGAGCGTGGCGGAGCTGGTGGCGGAGAGGGCGACGTGCGACCGGCAGCACGTGGGCGCGGTGCTGGTGCGCGAGCGGCGGATCCTGGCCACCGGGTACAACGGCGCGCCGCGGGGTCTCCCCCACTGCACGGAGGTGGGCTGCCTCCTCTACGGGGAGCATTGCACGCGCGCGGTCCACGCCGAGCTGAACGCGCTCCTGCAGTGCGCGCGCTTCGGGGTGGCGGCCGACGGCGCGACGCTCTACTGCACCCACACGCCCTGCGTGGAGTGCGCCAAGGCGCTGATCAACGCCGGCGTGCGCGAGGTGGTCTACCGCCGCCCGTACGCCGACGACCGGGCGGACGTGGAGGAGCTCTTCCGTGCGGCAGGCGTGCTGCTCCGGCAGGAGGGCGGGGAGGGGGGCGCCGCCTAGGCGGTGCGCGGGTTCCACCCGGGTGGCGGCCGGGATCGGGAGGGCGGGGAGCGGCGAGGCCGCGAAGTGGAGTCATGGCGCCGGTTCCGAGACCGTGGTTCCAGTCACCGATCACGGCCGAAAAAGGCATGCGAGGGGGTGGCGAGGATCGAGACGCTCTGGACGACGATGGCCGCCTTCCGCGAGGCGGTCCGCAGCACCGACCTGGCGATTCTGCCGGTGGGCTCGCTGGAGGCGCACGGTGAGCACCTGCCCCTGGGCTCCGACATCCTGGCGCCGGTCGAGCTGGCCCGGCGGGTGGCGGAGCTGCTGGAGGACCGGGTGATGGTCTACCCGCCCATCCCGTACGGCCACTCCTGGGACCTCTCGGTCTACCCGGGGACGGTCAACGTGCCGGACGACGTCTTCCGTGCCTACGTGGCGGCGGTGGGTGCCTCCATCGCCGAGAGCGGGGTCCGCCGGCTGGCCGTCTTCAACGGCCACGGCGGCAACACCGGGGCGCTCCGGGGGGCGGCCGAGGCGATCGCGGAGCACGGCGCCGAGGTGGCGATCTGGTCCTGGTGGCTGGACTTCGCCCCCGAGATCCGGCGCATCTGCCAGGGGCAGGGGCACGCGGGCGAGGACGAGACCTCCGTCCTCCTGGCGATCGACGAGCGTCGCGTCGACATGAGCCGGGCGCACGTCCACTGGCCCGAGCAGCCGCTGGGCGTCCGCGTCTACCGGGTGGGCGGCGCGCTGGAGGAGTACCGCTGGGCGCAGTCGGGCGACGCCACCCTGGCCACCCGGGAGAAGGGCGAGCAGATCCTCCGCGTGGTCTCCGGGCTCCTGGCCGAGCGGCTGCGCGCCTGGAAGGCGGCCACGGGATGAGCGGGGGGACGGCGCGGGCGAAGCTGCCGGAGGTGGCGCTGGTCACCCGGGATCGGAAGCTGGCCGAGCGGTACCCGGGCTCCTTCCTGGAAGTGAAGGACGTGAGCGGGCTCGAACAGCCGCCGCTGGCCGGCGCCCACGCCATGATCTCCTGCTTCGGCGACAACCGGCTGGCGGCGGAGCATCCGGACTGGGTCCAGGTCAACGGCGAGGGGCTGCGCGCCGCGCGCGGGGCGAGCTTCTTCGACTGGGACAGCGTCTGTCCCTCGCGGCCGGAGGTGCAGGCGCGCCTCCTGGACCGCCTGGAGGAGGCGGCCCGGGCGGGCGTCCCCGGCATCCGCCTGGACGACGTCGACTACGCCCGCGAGGGGTTCTGCCGCTGCCCGCACTGCGAGGCGGAGTACGCCCGGGCGCGGCGCAACCGGCCGGGGCTGGACTGGCTGGAGTGGCGGGCGGGGGTCCTGAGCGACTTCACCCGCCGCGCGGTGGAGCGGATCCGGCGCGCGGCGCCGGGCGAGGCACCGCTCCTCACCTTCACCCTCTACCCCGACCCGCTGCCGGAGCACCAGCGGGAGCGGTTCGGCGTCGACCTGGCGGCGGTGGCGCCGCTGGTGGACGCCTTCGTGGTGCCGCTCTACGACCTGGCGTACACCACCACCTACTGGCTGGAGACGCTGGCCTGGGACTTCCGGGACGTCCTGAGGGCGCCGCTCCTGGTCGAGCTCTACGCCCTGCACGTGGAGGAGAAGCGCCTCGCCCACGCCGTCGAGGTGGCGGGCCGGTACGCCGACGGCCTCCTCTTCGCCTACGAGTACAAACCGGAGCGGATCGAGCGGGAGCTGGAGCTGGGGCGCGCAGCACTGGAACGGGGGCGCCGCGAGCGCCCCCGCCGGTGAGGTCCTTCCTGCCGCCCGGGGAGGGGCGGGCGGCCCGCGACGGGCTCAGCGGCCGGGCGAAGAGGGCCCGCCGGCGCTCCCGCCGCCGGCCGCGCCCCCCTCCCGGGCGGCTTCCCCGGAGGCGGGGAGGATGCTGGACTTCAGCTCCTGGACGGGCTCCGTCACGGTCTGGGCGGTCTCGACCACCTCGTGGGTCAGCCCCTGGGTGGCCTGCCGGAACTCCCGGATGCTGCGGCCGATGGCCTGTCCCAGCTCCGGAAGCCGCTTGGGGCCGAAGACCACCAGCGCGATGACCAGGATGATGACGATCTCCATCGGTCCGATTTTGCCCACGGCGACTCACCTTTCTGTCCACTCTGTCCACGCCCGGTCCTGGACGGCCGAGCCCGGCCCGACTCCTTCGAAGGCATTATCGGGTGGAGGGGGTGGCGTGGCAATCGCCCGGTGGGGCGGCGCCGGGGGCCGCCCGGTGTCCCCCGGGGGCGCGGCCGCCCGGCCCCGCGGCGAGGCGGCTCCGGAGCCGGTTCCCGGCAAGTTCTTTGGGTTCGCGGGGTGGATTGCCACTTTGCGCCAGTTCGCCATCTGCTGTTAAGCTGGTGGAGAGATGACATTCCTGGCTGCGCCTGGGAGAACGAGCTCCGTAGGCCCGCTCCCTGTGCGGCGTGGGGGCGAGGAAGCGTGAAGGCGACGGGCATCGTCCGCAAGATCGACGAGCTGGGAAGGATCGTGCTGCCCATCGAGCTCCGGCGCACGCTGGACATCCAGCTCCACGACCCGTTGGAGATCTTCCTGCGCGAGGACGCCATCGTGCTCCGCAAGTACCAGGTCTCCTGCGTCTTCTGCGGTTCGCACGAGAACCTGGCCACCTTCCGGAGGAAGACCGTCTGCGAGAGCTGCCTCAAGGAGCTGGCGGCGCTGGAGAGCGAGCGCATGGGCGCCTGAGCCGCCGACGAGGAAGGAGCCGGTTTCCAGGTGGAACCTCCGAATCCGGCGCCGGGTGCGGAGAAGCGCCCGGCGCCCGGTCTGGGCGCCCGCCGGCTCGGCCGGGAGCGCGTCCGGCTGGTCGTCTTCGACTTCGACGACACCCTGGCGGAGACGGGCATCGACTTCCCCGCGGTCAAGCGGCGGGTGGCCGAGCGGCTCCGCCGGGAGGGACTCTGGCAGGGGACGCCGGACGAGGCGGTCTCCACGCCGCTGCCGCTCCTCGTGGAGCGGGCCGCCGGCCGCCCGGAGCTCTCGGCCGCGCTGCTCGCCCTGGTGGAGGAGGCGGAGGCGGAGGGGCTGGCTCGCCTGCGCTGGAGCCCGGGCCTCGAGGCGGCGCTCTCCGGCCTGCGCGGGTTGGGGCTCCGGCTGGCCGTGCTGACCAACAACGCGCGCGAACCGGTCCGGCGCGTCCTGGAGGAGGCCGGCCTGGAGCCTCTCTTCGACGCGGTGGCGGGCAGGGAGGACGTGCCCGCCATGAAGCCCCGCCCCGACGGGCTCCTGGCGCTCTGCAAACGGCTGGGCGCGGCGCCGTCGGAGGCGCTCTTCGTCGGCGACTCGGAGGTGGACGAGCGGGCGGCGCGGGCGGCCGGCGTCGCCTTCGCCCGCTACCTCCGCCCGGGCGACCGGGGCGCGTTCCGCCCGCAGGGGGCGGGCCGGCCGGGCGAACCGGGTGGTTGGCCTGAGATCGAGCGGCTGGAGGAGCTGGTGGCGATGCTGGGAGACGGGGAGATCCCGGACCGGGAGGCGCCGGCCGCGGGCCGGCCGCAGAAGCGGGAGCCGCAGCCGGAGAGCGCGAAGGGCCCCCTCATCGCCTACCAGGGCGAGCCGGGGGCGCACAGCGAGGCCGCCGCGCTCGCCTGGCGGAGCGGCGCCGAGACCGCCGGCCGGCCGACGGTCCACGACGTCTTCGCCGCCGTCGCCGCGGGAACCGCCGACTACGGCCTGGTCCCGGTGGAGAACGCCTACGCGGGCACGGTGGGGGAGACGCTGGACGGCTTCCTGGAGTTCGACGTGGCCATCGTCGGCGAGGTCTACCAGCCCATCCACCACCATCTGATGGCGCTGCCCGGGGCCCGCCTGGAGGCGATCCGCCGGGTGCTGAGCCATCCCCAGGCGCTGGCGCAGTGCGCCGAGAGCCTCCGCAGCCGGGGCTGGGAGGCGGTGGCGGCGCGGGACACGGCGGGCGCGGCCCGGGAGCTGCGCAGCCGCGCCGACCGGGCGGGGGTGGGCCGGGAGGGCGTCCCGCTGCCGCCCGAGCTGGCCGAGACCGGGGTCCTGGCCTCGCGCAGGGCGGCGGCGCTCTACCGGCTGGAGATCCTGCTGGAGAACGTGGAGGACCGGCCGGACAACGCCACCCGCTTCTGGGTGATCGCCCGCCGCGAGGCCGCGGAGTCCGCCGCCCGGGCGGGAGCCGCGGGGCCGGACGGGCCGGGGGGGTCCGCTCGCCCGTCGGGTGAGCGCTGGAAGACCACCCTGGTCATGGCCACCGAGCACACCCCGGGCGCCCTCTGGCGGGCGTTGGGCGTCTTCGCCCGCCGCCAGGTCAACCTCTCCAAGCTCGAGTCACGGCCCAACCGGCGGCGCCCCTGGGAGGCGCTCTTCTTCGTCGACGCCGACGGGGACCGGCGGCGGGAGCCGTTGGCCGGCGCTCTGGCCGAGCTGGGAGAGGTGACCACCTGGTACCGGGAGCTGGGCAGCTACAGAGCCGAGGAGCCTCCCGGTCCGGTCGCCCTCCCCTGAGGCGGAGGCGAAGAGGCCGAGGACGACCGCGCGGGGGCCGCGGAGCGCCCCCGCCCTCAGGCGGTCAGCTCCCGCACCACCACCACGCCGTTGAGCGCCATGTGGTAGAGGAAGAGCCGGTGGAACAGGTCGGCCGGGTGGTCCGGCGCGTCGTAGGTGTCGACCAGCTGCGCCGGCACCAGCACCTCGTAGTCCAGCTGGTGCTGGTCGCGGTAGAGCTTGATCGGCATGGCGGTGTGGTAGACGCAGAGGTCGGTGCAGTCGCCCACCACCACGAAGCGGCGGAAGCGATGGGCGGCTGCGGGGAACCAGTCGCCGGCCCAGACGGAGCTGAGGCAGTTCTTGGCCACCACCTGGTACTCGCCGGCGAAGGGAAGGCCGGCCAGCTCCGGCACCAGTTCGGTCTCGCTGCTCCCGCGGACGCAGTGGGCCGGGTAGGCGGCGAACTCCCGTGCCGCGGGATCGTGGTGGTCGCAGAGCTGGTAGATGGAGCGGACCCCGGCCGCGTGCGCCAGCTCCAGGAAGCGGGCGATGGGGGCGGAGAGCGCGGCCACCCGGGGCGAGGCCAGGGGGCCCTCGGTGGCGAAGCCGCGGATCATGTCCACCACCAGGATGGCGACGCGGTCGGCCCCGCCGGCTTCGGCCACCAGCTCGGCCAGCGGCCGCGAGGCGAGCGACGACTGCCAGGCGCCCAGGTGCTCCAGGAAGCGCTCGTCCACCAGCGTTTCGACCGAGAGGCTCACGGCCGTCCCCTCCTCCCAGCCCGACCGGGTCGTGTGAACTTCGACCATACTGCTTTGGACACGAAGGGGGCGATCTCCTCTGCGTATCGCACTCTTGGCGCCGGTCACCTGGAGGGTGCCGCCCGACGGGTACGGCCCCTGGGAACAGGTGGTCGCCAACCTGGCCGAGGGGCTCGCAGCCCGGGGCCACGAGGTGACCGTCTTCGCCAGCGGCGACAGCCGCCCGGCAGGCCGCCTGGAGGCGGTGGTACCCGAACACCTGGGCGCCCACCCGGAGCTGCCCGCGCGCGAGCTGGAGCTCCTGCACATGGCGCACGCCTTCGAGGAGGCCCGGAGCGGCCGCTTCGACCTCCTCCACAACCACCTCAACTGCCACCCGCTGGTCTTCACGCCCTTCGTGGCGCTGCCGGTGGTCACCACCCTCCACGGTTCGGCCTATCTGGAGCCGGCCACCCGCGTCGTCTACCGCCGGTTCGCGGCGCTGCCCTACGTCTCCATCAGCCGGGCCGAGCGGGAGGGGCTGCCCGAGCTCCACTACGTGGCCAACGTGCCCAACGGGATCCGGCTCCAGGACTTCCCCTTCGCGGCCGCGACCGGGCGGTACCTGGCCTTCTACGGGCGGATCTCCCCCAAGAAGGGAGCGGACCGGGCGGTGGCGGTGGCGCGGCGCGCGGGCCTCCCCCTGCGCATGGCCGGACCCGTGCCTCCCGAGGAGCGCGAGTTCTTCGAACAGGTGATCCGCCCGCAGCTGGGCGGGCGCGTGGAGTACGCGGGCGAGCTGCGCGGGGCGGAGAAGGCCCGCTTCCTGGGGGAGGCGCTCGCCCTGCTCCAGCTCAACCGGGTGCCGGAACCCTTCGGCCTCGCCATGGTGGAGGCGATGGCCTGCGGCGTGCCCGTGGTGGGGACGGCCGTCGGCTCCATCCCCGAGGTGGTGGCCGACCGGGTGACGGGCCGGTTGGTCCCCGGCGGCGAGGACGAACAGGTGATCGGGGCGGCCGTCCGCGCCCTGGCCGGGATCGAGCTGATCGACCGGGCGGCCTGCCGCCGCCGCGTGGAGGCCTTCTTCACGGTGGAGCGGATGGTGGAAGGCTACGAGCGCGTGTACCATACCCTTGTGCGGGAGGGCCGTTGACCGGGGCTCTCCTTCCTTGTGTACGCCCGGGCGATGTGCGCCTGTGCGCCGAGCCCCGCCGGCCCGGACGAGAAAGCAGCCGAAGCAGGAGGCGATGCGGCATGGAACGCTGGGAGTCGATCGGCAAGCCTGACGAGTACCCCGAGAACGACCGCAGGAAGTTGACCCTTCACGGCTACGAGATCGTGATCTTCCACCTTCCCTCCGGCTTCTACGCCGTCACCAGCACCTGCCCGCACGCGGGCGGGCCGCTGGAGGAGGCGAAGATCGTGGGCGAGCACGAGATCCAGTGCCCCTGGCACCGCTACCGCTACGACCTGACCGACGGGCACTCCACCAACCAGCCCTTGTACCGGGCCCGCGTCTACCCGATCAGGGAGGAGAACGGCGAGCTCTTCGTCGGCCTGCCGGCCTGAGGGAGCCCGGACGCCCCCGGCTGGGCCGGCGACCCGCCGGGCGAAAAAGCAGGCGATGGTATCATCAAGAGCAGTAGGTCAGGCTCGCGGGCGGCCGGGCCCCCTGGGGCCCGGCCTTCGAGCCCCCGGGGAGCGGCCGGGGCCCGGCGAGCCCCTTGCTGAGGGAGGCCGGAGGCGGGATGGCGGCGCAGTCGAAGCTGGTGATCCGCGGAGCGCGCCAGCACAACCTGAAGAACATCGACCTGGAGATTCCGCGGGACGCCCTCGTCGTCATCACCGGCCTGAGCGGCAGCGGCAAGTCGAGCCTCGCCTTCGACACCATCTACGCCGAGGGGCAGCGGCGCTACGTGGAGTCGCTCTCCGCCTACGCGCGCCAGTTCCTGGGCCAGATGAACAAGCCCGACGTGGACAGCATCGAGGGGCTCTCGCCGGCCATCTCCATCGACCAGAAGAGCACCAGCCACAACCCCCGCTCCACCGTGGGCACGGTGACCGAGATCTACGACTACCTCCGCCTCCTCTTCGCCCGCGTGGGGAGGCCGCACTGCCCCATCTGCGGGCGGCCGATCCAGAGCCAGACGGTGGAGCAGATGGTGGACCAGGTGCTGGCCCTGCCGGAGGGGGAGCGCATCCTCCTGCTGGCGCCCGTCGTCCGCGGCAGGAAGGGCGAGCACAGGCAGGTCTTCGAGCAGATCCGCCGCGCCGGCTTCGTCCGCGCCCGCGTCGACGGGGAGGTGCGGACGCTGGACGAGCTTCCTGCCCTGGAAAAGAACCGGAAGCACTCGATCGAGATCGTCGTCGACCGGTTGGCGGTCCGGCCGGAGATCGCCACGCGGCTGGCCGACTCCCTGGAGACGGCGCTCCAGTGGGGCGACGGGATCGCCATGGTGCAGCGGGTGGGGCGCGAGGGCGAGGCCGGCGGGGAGCTGGTCTTCAGCCAGAAGTTCGCCTGCATCGAGCACGGCACCAGCCTGGCCGAGCTGACGCCGCGCAGCTTCTCCTTCAACAGCCCCTACGGCGCCTGCCCGGAGTGCATGGGGCTGGGCTACAAGATGGAGATCGACCCCGAGAAGGTGGTCCCCGACCTCCACCTCAGCCTGGCCGAGGGTGCCGTCGCCCCCTGGAACAACCACTGGCACTACTCGCACTACTACAACCAGCTCCTGCGCGCCGTGGCCGACGCCTGGGGCGTCGGCTGGACGACGCCGCTGGAGCGGGCGGGCAGCGACTTCCTGGAGGTTCTCCTGCACGGGTCGGAGCGGCCCGTCCGTTTCCGCTACCGGAGCCTCTACGGCCGCGAGCGCGAGCGGACGGTCACCTGGGCCGGCGTCGTGCCGACGCTGGAGAAGATCTACCGCGAGTCGGGATCGGAGTCGATGCGCCAGGAGCTGGAGGAGTACATGTCCACCCACCCCTGCCCGGCCTGCGGCGGCCGGCGGCTCCGCCCCGAGGCGCTGGCGGTGACGGTGGGCGGGCTGAACATCGCCCAGGTGACGGCGCTGCCCATCACCGGGGCGCTGGAGTGGAACGCCTCGCTGGACGAGGAGCTGAACGAGCGGGAGCGGACGATCGCGCGCCTGGTGAGGAAGGAGATCGACGCGCGGCTCCGCTTCCTGGTCGATGTGGGGCTGGACTACCTGACGCTCGACCGGGCGGCGAGCACGCTCTCGGGCGGCGAGGCGCAGCGGATCCGGCTGGCGACGCAGATCGGCTCGGGGCTGACCGGCGTCCTCTACATCCTGGACGAACCGTCGATCGGCCTCCACCAGCGCGACAACGCCCGCCTGATCGCCACGCTGGAGAAGCTCCGCGACCAGGGGAACACGGTGCTGGTGGTGGAGCACGACGAGGAGACCATCCGCTCGGCCGACTTCGTCGTCGACATCGGGCCGGGGGCGGGCAAGCACGGTGGCCGGGTGGTGGCCGCCGGGACGCCGGACGAGGTGGCTCGGGTGCCCGAGTCGATCACCGGCCAGTTCCTCTCCGGCCGGCGGCGGATCGAGGTGCCGGGGCGGCGGCGCACGCCGGAGCGCGGCCGCTGGCTGACCGTCCGCGGTGCCGCCGAGCACAACCTGAAGGGGATCGACGTCCGCTTCCCGCTCGGCCTCTTCACCGTGGTCACCGGCGTCTCGGGCTCGGGCAAGTCGACGCTGGTCAACGAGATCCTCTACCGCGCGCTGGCCCGGCGGCTGAACGGGGCGCGGACGGAGCCGGGCCGCCACCGGGGCATCGAGGGGCTGGACGGGCTGCGGAAGGTGGTCGATGTCGACCAGTCGCCCATCGGCCGCACGCCCCGCTCCAACCCGGCCACCTACACCGGCGTCTTCGACGACATCCGGCGCGCCTTCGCGCAGACCCCGGAGGCGAGGCTCCGCGGCTACAAGCCCGGCCGCTTCTCGTTCAACGTCAAGGGCGGCCGCTGCGAGGCCTGCCGCGGCGACGGGATCCTGAAGATCGAGATGAACTTCCTGCCCGACGTCTACGTGCCGTGCGAGGTCTGCAAGGGGAAGCGGTACAACCGGGAGACGCTGGAGATCCGCTACAAGGGGAAGTCGATCGCGGACGTGCTGGAGATGACCGTGGACGAGGCGCTCGACTTCTTCTCCGCCATCCCGGCCATCCGCCGGCGCCTGGAGACGCTGGCCGACGTGGGGCTGGGCTATATCGAACTGGGGCAGCCGGCCACCACGCTCTCGGGCGGCGAGGCGCAGCGGGTCAAGCTGGCCACGGAGCTGAGCCGCCGCTCCGAGGGCGACGCCGTCTACATCCTGGACGAGCCCACCACCGGCCTGCACATGGCCGACGTCGAGAAGCTGTTGGCCGTCCTCCAGCGGCTGGTGGACCAGGGAAACACCGTGATCGTGATCGAGCACAACCTGGACGTGATCAAGTCGGCCGACTGGGTGATCGACCTGGGACCCGAGGGCGGCGAGCGCGGCGGTGAGCTGGTGGCCGAGGGGACGCCCGAGGACGTGGCGCGGGTGGAGCGGAGCCATACCGGCCGGTTCCTCCGCCGGCTGCTGGCCTCCGCGCCCGCCTCCCCGCCGGTGGAGGCGCCCGCGCGGGCGGCGGCGGGCGCCGTGGGCGCCTGAAGGCGGTCATGCGGCAGGCGACGCGCCACCCGCTCACCCTCTCCGCCCGCCTTCTCCTCGGCTTCGTCGGCGTCGTCCTCCTGGCCACGCTGGTCCACGAGCTGCTGGTCTTCGTCCGCCTGGACGCCTGGACCCGGGCAGGGCTGCCGGCGGAGGTGGCCTCGGGGGTGGCCACGGACATGCTCCTGGCCGGCGGCGTGGCGACGGCGGCCGCCGTGCTGCTGGCGATCTTCCTCGGCCGGGCCATCCTCGCCCCGCTGGAGCGGGCGGTCGCCGCCGCGGCACGGATCGCCGCCGGCGACTACGGCGTCCGCCTTGGGCCCTCGGGCGATCCCGAGCTGGACCGGTTGGGCCAGGCGCTCAACCGGCTGGCGGAGCGGCTGGACGAGAGCGAGCGGACCCGGCGCGACCTGGTGGACGACGTGGCGCACGAGCTGCGCAACCCGCTGGCCACGCTCCAGGGGTACGTGGAGGCGCTGCGGGACGGGCTCCTGGAGCCGGGGCCGGAGACGCTGGCCACGCTGCAGGGCGAGATCGGGCGCCTCAGCCGGCTGGTGGAGGACCTCCAGGAGCTCAACCGCATCGAGCGGCGCGACGTGACCCTGCGCATCGAGCCGGTGGAGCTGGGGGCGGCGGTGGCGGGGGCGCTGGCGCTGCGCAGGGCGGAGCTGGCGGCGGGCGGCTACCGGGTGGAGGCGGCGGTGCCGGAGGGGCTTCCTCCGCTGGCCGCCGACCGCGACCGGCTGGCGCAGGTGCTGGGCAACCTGCTGGACAACGCCATCCGCTACACTCCCTCCGGCGGGAGGATCCGGGTGGAGGCCGTCCTGGAGCCGCGGCCGGGTCCGGGGCGCGGGCGGCAGGCGCTCCTCTGGTCGGTGGGCAACAGCGGGCCCGGGCTGGCGCCCGAGGAGGCCCGGCACGTCTTCGACCGCTTCTACCGGGCGGAGCGCTCCCGGGCGCGGGCCACGGGCGGCGCGGGCCTCGGCCTGGCCATCGTGCGCGGGCTGGTGGAGATGCACGGCGGGCGGATCGAGGTCTCGAGCCTGCCCGAGGAAGCGGAGCTGGCGGGCGATCCCCCCGAGCGCTGGACGGAGTTCCGCCTGCGCTGGCCGGTGTGGAGATAGGGTGCAGGCGGGAGGAAGAGAAGCATGGCCCACGGGGGTGACGGGGCTGGCGCGCGTGCTCGTGGTCGATGACGAGGCGCCCATCCGCCGGGTGGTCCGCGCCTACCTGGAGCGGGACGGGCACCAGGTGTGGGAGGCCGGCGACGGGGACGAGGCATGGCGGGCCTTCGATCAGAGCCACCCCGACCTGGTCGTCCTCGACCTCCTGCTTCCCGGCCTCCCCGGTCTCGAGCTCCTGCAGCGCATCCGGGCCGCCGGTCGGACCGGGGTGATCCTCCTCACCGCCCGCGGCGAGGAAGCCGACCGGGTGGCCGGCCTCCGCCTCGGGGCGGACGACTACGTCACCAAGCCCTTCAGCCCGGCGGAGCTGGCGGCCCGGGCGGAGGCCGTCCTGCGGCGGCTGGGCGCGGCCGGGGGGCCCGCACCCGCCCCCGGCACCCCGGAAGCGACTCCCCCGGCGGCGTCGCTCCTCCGCATCGGGGGGCTGGCGCTCGACCCGGTGGCGCATCGCGCCACCCTGGAGGGTCGCCTGCTCGACCTCACACCGACGGAGTTCCGGCTTCTGGAGGCACTGATGCGGGAGCCCGGGCGCGCCTTCTCCCGCGGTCAGCTGGCGGAGCGGGCGCTCCTCCACGCCGACGACGCGGTGGAGCGGACCATCGACAGCCACGTCCGCAACCTGCGCCGCAAGCTGGGCGACGACCCGGAGACGCCGCGCTACATCGAGACCGTCTTCGGCGTCGGCTACCGCCTGCGCGCCGGCTGAGCCGGGGCGGCGCGGCCCCGGCCCGCCTTCTCCGCCTTGCGCAACTCGCCCGCGTACTCCACGCGCCGCCAGCTGCGGCCCGGCGTCTCCAGGGCATCCGCAGCCGCCGGCTCTCCCGGGGCTTCGAGACCCGGGTCGCCTCGTGCCGGGCCAGGCGGCGCTCGGTGGCGGTGGCCTTCCTCATCAACGCCGCAGCTCTCTTCTTGGCCGCAGGGTTCCGTTCGCCGGCCTCGCGGCGGGCCTTCTCGGCCCAGCGGCGGTGGCGCCGGGCGGCCTCTTCGAGCCGCTCGCGCTCCCGCTGCCAGGACCGGTAGGCCCGCGCCTGCGCGCGCCGCTCCGCCCCCGCCTGCGCCGCGCAGGCGCTGGAGTTGCCGCGGTAGGCGCGCAGCGCGCCGCGCTCCAGCAGGAAGATGCGCTCGCAGACCGCGTCCAGGAGGGCCCGGTCGTGGCTGGCCGGGACGACGGTGCCCGGGAAGGCGCGGGGGGCGGCCCAGCCAGCGCAGCACACCCGCCGGCACCTCGATCTCGCCGGCGATCACGCGGAGCAGGGTGCTCTTTCCCGCAGCCCTCGGACCGTGAGCACTGCGCGTTCCTCCCGTTGCTGCCCCGGGCGGATCAGGAGGAGTGAACGCGCAGGCTCATCGGGGCCTCCTCGGTCAACGAAGTGTCGGACTCCCAAGCTACCGTGCCCGCGGTCCGGACGGGCTCGATCCGTGCCGGCCGCCCCTGTGCGGAAGCGGCCGGCACCGTGGCCCCGCGCCACGCCTCAGCGGTCCTTGAGCACGTCGCGCATGCGCTTGTACTCCTCCTCGGTGATCTCACCGCGGGCGTAGCGCTCGCGCAGGACCTCCAACGCCCGGTCTCCGGCCGGCTCGGCGGGCAGCACGGCGCCGCCGCCGGGCCGCCGCACGATCAGCCAGACGATCAGGCCGATGATGGCCAGGGGGATCAGCCATCCCAGCGCCATCCAAAGGACGCTCCAGCCGCCCCCGGCCCACGGCCCCCCGTACCACCCCATCATGACGCGTCATCCTCCTTCCCCGGTGCAGCCCCCGATGTTCCCCGCTCGTTCAGGACGGCCCGACGCCGGCGGACCTCCTCCTCGTCGATCTCGCCGCGCGCCAGCCGCTCGCGCAAGAGGGCCAGGGCCCGGTCGCCGCCCGTGCCGCCGGCCATCCACGGCGCCCAGAAGCTGCCCAACCCCATCCTCTTCGATCCGCCCCTCCGCCTACTTGCCCGAAGGCGCCGAAGGTGCGGCGGGCGCCGGCGGCGCCGTGCCCTGTGAGCCGTCGCTCTCGAGCCAGCGGTCCATCCACTGGACGCAGGTCCGGGCCTGCTCGCGGAACTGCTGCGGCGAGAGCCCCGTCATCCGGCCCGGACCGTAGGCGGGACCGTACCCCGGCCCGTACCCTGCTCCCGGGGCGGGAAGCACGGTCGATGCCGGCGGCTGCGCCGGCACCGGGGCGCTCACCGGCGCCGGCGCCGCCGCGGCGCGCGGGGTCGTCGCGGCGGCCAGGCCAAACCCGGCGACGCCGGAGACCACCGCCACCAACGCCAGCGCCGCGATCCAGACTCCTTGCCTGTTGCGCATCGTTTCGACCTCCTTCGCCTCCCAGGCTAGCCGGGCGGCGTGCACGCCCCGCGCAGGGGTCGTGCAGGGGGTCTCGGATTCCGGTGCACTTCCGGTGCAGAATCGGGGAGGCTGCGCCGGGCAGGCTTCCTGCGGGGTGACCGGTGGAACGCGCCGCGGCCGGCGGGTGGCGGAGGCGGGCCCCGGCCATGACCCGCTGGAGCGATCGACAGCGGGCCGGCGCGGCACCAGAATGAGCGGGGTTCTGGCGACGGAAGAGACGGGTGAGCACCGACACGGAAGGAAGTGGCGACGGCAGTGAAAGCTTCCTCGCGGATGACGCCTGCGCGCCCTTCGGTCCGGCCCATCGCCGAGGTGGCGGCGGAGCTGGGGCTGGAGGAGCCGGAGTGGGAGCCGTACGGCCGCGACGTGGCCAAGGTGACGATGGAGGCGCTGGAGCGGCGGGGCGTCACCGGCGAGCCGGGGCGGCCGCTGGGGCGGCTTCCTGGCCGGCTGGTGCTGGTGACGGCGATCACGCCCACCACCGCCGGGGAAGGGAAGACCACGACCAGCATCGGCCTGGCGGACGCGCTGCGCAGGCTCGGACACCGCGCGGCGGTGGCGCTGCGCGAGCCCTCCCTCGGCCCGGCGCTGGGCGCCAAGGGCGGCGCCACCGGCGGGGGGCTGGCCAGCCTGGTCCCCGCCGACCGGATCAACCTCCACTTCACCGGCGACCTGCACGCCATCACCACCGCCAACAACCTGCTGGCGGCGCTCATCGACAACCACCTCCACCACGGTGGCGAGCCGGCGCTCGACCCGCGCCGGATCACCTTCCACCGGGCGCTGGACATGGACGACCGGGCGCTCCGCCACGTCGTGATCGGCCTGGGCGGCGCCACCGGCGGCGTCCCGCGCGAGGAAGCCTTCCTGATCACCGCCGCCTCGGAGGTGATGGCGGTCTTCTGCCTCGCCTCCGGCACCGCCGACCTGGAGGCGCGGCTCGGCCGCATCCTCGTCGGCTGGAGCCGCGACGGCCAGCCGGTGACCGCCGCCGATCTGGGCGCGGCGCCCGCCATGGCGGCGCTGCTGGGGACGGCGCTCCAGCCCAACCTGGTCCAGACGCTGGAGGGGACGCCCGCGCTGGTGCACGGCGGCCCCTTCGCCAACATCGCCCACGGCGCCAACAGCATCCTGGCCACGCGCCTCGGCCTGGCGAGCGCCGAGATCACGGTGACGGAGGCCGGCTTCGGCTCCGACCTGGGCGCCGAGAAGTTCGCCGACATCACCGCCCGCGCAGGCGGCTTCACCCCCTCGGCCGTAGTGCTGGTGGCCAGCGTCCGCGCGCTCAAGCTGCACGGCGGCGTCGACAGGAAGGCGCTGGAGAGGGAGGACCTGCCCGCGCTGGAGCGCGGGCTGCCCAACCTGGGGGCGCACCTCCGCATCGTGGAGCAGATGGGCGTGCCGGTGGTGGTGGCCGTCAACCGCTTCCCCTCGGACAGCGAGGCGGAGCTGGAGCGGGTCCTGGCCTACTGTTCGGAGCAGGGCGTGCCGGCGGCGCTGAGCGAGGTCTACGCCCGCGGCGGGGAAGGGGGCCTGGCGCTGGCGGAGCGGGTGCTGGAGGCGCTGGCGGCCTCGCCGGGCGAGGCTCCGTTCCGGCCCTTCTACGGGGAGGCGCTGCCGGTCACCGAGACCCTGGAGTCCCTGGCGCGCCGGGTGTACGGCGCCTCCGGCGTCGAGTACGCCAAGGAGGCGGAGACGGCGCTCCGCCAGCTGGAGCGGGCGGGTCTCGACCGGCTGCCGGTCTGCGTCGCCAAGACGCAGTACTCGCTGAGCGACGACCCGAAGCTGGGCGGCACGCCGCGGGGGCCGTGGACGCTCCACGTCCGGGAGCTCCGGCCCAGCGCCGGCGCCGGCTTCGTGGTGGCGCTGACCGGGGAGATCCTGACGATGCCCGGCCTGCCGCGCCATCCTGCAGCGCTCTCGGTCCGCCTGGGCGAGGACGGGCGGGTGGAGGGGATTCTCTAGCCCCCGGGGACGGCCGGGGACGGGAGCCGTAGCGCGCGGCCCGCGGGTGCGGAGCCAGCCGCTCGCCCCTCCGATACAATGGGAACGGCCATGGGTGAGAAGCAGATCACGTCCGGCACGGCAACGGCCCAAGCCGGCGGCCCCGAGATCCAGGAGACGCTCCGGCAGCTGCCGGACCAGCCCGGCTGCTACCTCTTCCGCGACGCGGCCGGACAGGTGATCTACGTCGGCAAGGCGGTCTCGCTGAAGAACCGCGTCCGCTCGTACTTCCACAACCCGGCGGGCCTGACGCCCAAGGTGGCGGCCATGGTGCCGCAGATCGCGCGCATCGAGACGGTCGTCACCGACACCGAGACCGAGGCGCTGGCGCTGGAGTGCAACCTGATCAAGCACTACCGGCCGCGCTTCAACGTCCGCCTGCGCGACGACAAGAACTACCCCTACCTGCGCGTCGACCTGAACGCGGAGTGGCCCACCATCCGCCTGGTGCGCAACATGCGCGGCGACGGGGCGCGGTACTTCGGCCCCTTCACCAACTCCGGGGCGGTGCGCGAGACGCTCCGCGCCCTGCGCAAGGTCTTCCCCTGGCGGAGCTGCTCCGACCGGCGGCTGGCCCAGGGCGGCCCGCCCTGCCTCTACTTCCACATCCACCGCTGCCTGGCGCCCTGCGACGGGCGCGTGGACCGGGAGAGCTACCACGCCATGATGGAGGAGCTGGTGGCCTTCCTGGAGGGGCGGCGGGGCGAGCTGATCCAGCGGCTGGAGAAGCGGATGTTCGAGGCCGCCGAGGAAGAGCGGTACGAGCAGGCGGCCGTCTACCGCGACCAGCTGGCCGCCCTCCGCCAGGTGACCGAGCGCCAGAAGATCGTCAGCCAGGCGCTGGAGGACGCCGACGTGATCGCGCTCGGCCGCGGCGAGCACGCCGTCTGGGCGCAGGTGCTCTACGTCCGCGAGGGCAAGGTGGTCGACGAGGCCGCCTTCGACCTGACCGGCGTCGAGGGCGAGTCCGACGCCGAGGTGCTGGGCGCCTTCGTCAAGCAGTACTACGCGCAGGCGGCGCAGATCCCGCCGCAGGTCCTCCTGGACCAGCCCATCGACGAGCGGGAGGCGATCCGCGAGTGGCTCCGCCTCCGGCGCCGCGACCTGGCCGGCTCGCCGCGGCTGGAGGTCCGCGTGCCCAGGCGGGGGCCCCGGCGGGAGCTGGCGGCCATGGCGCGGAAGAACGCACAGCTCCTGGTGGAGCGGGAGGAAGAGGAGTGGGCCCGCCGCCGCGCCTCCACCGAAGGCGCCGTCGAGCAGCTCCGGGACTGGCTCGACCTGCCCCGCCCGCCGCACCGCATCGAGTGCTTCGACATCTCCAGCACCCAGGGCGAGGAGCCGGTCGGCTCCATGGTCGTCTTCACCGACGGCAAGCCGAGCCGGAGCCACTACCGCCGCTTCCGCACCCAGGCGCTGGAGGGGCCGGACGACTACGATGCGATGCGCGAGGTGATCTACCGCCGCTTCCGCCGGGCGCTGGTGGAGCGCGATCCCAAGTTCCTGCCGCTTCCCGACCTCCTCCTCGTCGACGGCGGCAAGGGCCAGCTGAACGCCGCCCTGGAGGCGATGCGCCTGGCGGGCGCCGACCCGGGGCGGATCCCCGCCTTCGGCATCGCCAAGGAGAAGGAGTGGCTCTTCGCGCCCGACCGGAACGACCCGATCATCCTGCCCGCCGACTCGCCCGCGCTCCACCTGGTCCAGCGGAGCCGCGACGAGGCGCACCGCTTCGCCATCACCTACCACCGCCAGCGCCGCAGCCGCGCCACCCTCCGCTCGCTGCTGGAGGGCGTCCCCGGCATCGGCCCCAAGCGGACCAAGGCGCTCCTGCGCGCCTTCCCCTCGCTGGAGGCGATGGAGCAAGCGGGAGAGGAAGCGCTGGCGCGCGTCCCCGGCATGACCCGGGCGGCCGCGCGCCAGCTCCTCGACATGCTCCGTTCCCGCGCCTGAGCGGCATCTCCTCCGCCGGCGGGCGGTCGGCCGGGAGGCCTACATGGCCCAGCCGAGCGCCCGCTTGGCGTCCTCGCTCATCATGTCCGGCGTCCACAGGGGCTCCCAGACGATCTCGACCCGGACGTCGCGCACCCCCGGCACGATGGAGAGCGCCGCCTGGACGTCCTGGGTCACCTGGTCGCCCAGCGGGCAGCCGGGGAAGGTGAGCGTCATGCGGATCTGCACGTTCCCCTCGTCGTCGATGTCGACGCCGTATACCAGGCCGAGGTCGACCACGTTGAGGCCGATCTCGGGATCGTTGACCACGCGGAGTGCGTTCAGGATCTGCTCCTCGGTCGGCAGCGTCGCCTCCGCCATGCTCTCGCCTCCCTTCGCCTCCGGCGAAGCGGGGACTCTCGCCCGCAACGTTAGTATATAGGGTGCGATCCACGGCCGCCCGGCACGGGACGGCCTGGGAGGTGGCGACACCGATGTCGACAGGCGACTCACGCCCGGGTGCACCCGCGCGACCCTCCGGCTGGCCGGGGCGGGCGGCCCGCGTCGGCCTCATGGCGGCGCTGATCGCCGCCCTTGCGGCCTTCTCCATCCCCCTGCCCTTCACGCCGGTCCCCTTCACGCTCCAGATCTTCGGCGTCCTCCTGGCCGGGGCGCTTCTGCCGCCGGCGGAGGCGGTGGCCGCCGTCGCCCTCTACATCGCCCTGGGCGCGGTCGGCCTGCCCGTCTTCGCCCAGGGACACGCCGGCGTCGGCGTGCTGCTGGGTCCCACGGGCGGCTACCTCTGGGGCGACCTGGCGGGCGTCGGGCTGGCTGCCTGGCTCCTCCAGCGTCCGGGCTGGGCGGGGAGCGGCCTCCGCGTCTACCTGGCGCTGCTGGCGGGGCTGAGCCTCACCTACCTGGGCGGCCTGCTCCAGCTCCGCGCGGGCTGGATGCCCAGCTGGCAGGCGGCGCTGGCCGCTGGCGCCTGGCCTTTCCTGCCCTTCGACCTGATCAAGGCGGCGGTGGCCACCCCGGTGGCGCTGGGGGTGCGGCGGGCGCTGCCCGCCCTGCAGGGGTCGCCGTACCGCGCGGTCTGACGCTGCGGCCGGCCCGCCCCGCGACCGTCAGGCCTGCCGGCCGCCCTCGTCCAGCCGCTCGATGCGGACCCGGACCGGCACCCGCTCCACGGCGGCCGGGAACGGCCGCCAGCCGGCCGGCGGGAGGAGGGCGCCGAGGCGTGCGGCGTCGCCCAGGAACCAGGCGACGGGGCGCGGCTCGGGCTCGTGCGGGAGGCTCAGCCAGGCGAGGCCGGAGGCTTCGGCGGCCGCCGCCCGGGCGGCTTCCTCCACCCGGGCGGGCAGGGAGGAGGCGTCGCCCTCCGCCGACGGCTGCCAGAGTTCGGGTGCGGGCCGGGGGGCGCGCTCGGGCGGGTGCCCGCCCCCGGGGCCGGTCGGGGCGAGGTCGGGCTCTTCGCCCAGCAGCGAGCGGCGGGTGCGCACCCAGCCGCCCAGCGCCGCGGCGAGGAAGGGGGCGAGGCTCGCTTCCTCGCCGGTGAGGGCGCGGTGGAGCGCCTGGGCGACGCGGGCGAGCTGTCCGGGCGCGCTGGCGTGGCGGACCGCGAAGGCGGCCAGGGCGGTCAGGTGCAGGCAGAGGCGCGGCGAGGGCTCCGGCCAGGCGGGCCCCGCCTCGGGCCGGGGGCGCCAGCGCAGGAGGTGCGCCGAGGGATAGACTTCCTCCAGGAGGTCGGCGGCGCGGGCGAGCCAGGCCGGCGTCCCGGTCTCCGCCCCCGGGGCGTCTTCCCCCGCGGGGGGCGTGGCGAGCAGCCCGCCCGCGCCTGGCAGGCGCAGCGAGACGGCCCAGTCCGGGCGAAGGGCGAGCGGCGTGCCCGATTGGACGATGACGTGCCAGGGCATGCGTCCAGTATCCGCCAGGCGCGGCCCGGCGGGCAAGGATCGTGCGGCGGTGGCGCCGAAGAGGGGGCCGGGGAGGCAGGGCGTGCGGGTCATCGGTGCCGTGCTGGGCGAGAGCGGCGAGGTGACGGCAGCCGCCGCGGAGGCGCGGAGCGGCCTCCTGGCCCTGCGGCGCGAGCGGGCGGACGGGCCGGAGGGGGCGCGCGGCCCGGGACTGGAGCGGCTGGCGCTGCTGGCAGGCGGACTGGCGGCGGAGACGGGGGCGGACGCCGCCTGCCTGGCGCTGCCCGGGAGCGCCTCGGACGAGGAGGCGCTGGCGCTGGAGGCGCGGCTCCGCCCGCTCGCCCTGCGCATGGTGGACGCCCGCGAGGCGGTCTGGGCGGGGGCGACGGGCCTCCTGCCGGGCATCGTGCTGGAGGTGGGCCTCTGGGTGGAGGCCTACGGGGGCCGCTGGAACGGGCGCCGGGAGGGGACGCGTGGCTGGGGCCGCTTCCTGGGCGGGGACGGCGGCCTCTACGACCTGGGGTTGATGGCGCTGCGCCGGGTGGCGGCCGCCCTGGAGTCGGCCGAGGGGCCGACCATGCTGGTGGAGAAGGTGCTCTCGGTTCTGCCCGACCCCAGCCCCGAGCGGCTGGAGGCGGAGCTGGCGGCGGGGCTGGCCACGCCCCGGCGGGCCTCCCAGCTGGCCTCCCTCGTCATCGACACGGCCCTGGAGGGGGACGCGGCGGCGCGGGAGCTCCTCGACCGCGCGGCCGACCGGCAGGCGCGGCTGGCCCGGGCGATCCTGCTCCGCACCGGCCTCGGCTACGCGCGGCCGCTGGTGGTCGCCCGCGGCGCCCTGGCCGAAGGAAGCGGTCTCTTCAGCCAGTTCCTCCGCCGCGCGGTGCGGGAGCTGCTGCCCGGGGCGCTCCTCTCCCCGGCGCGGTTCGAGCCGGCGGTGGGCGCCGCCCTCCTCCTGCTCGGACTGGAGGAGGGCGATCCGCAGCGCATGCTCCGCGAGCC